>JBIPOY010000080.1:0-10262 GCA_044378705.1 Saprospiraceae bacterium | reverse complement strand
ACATTGTCACAAAAAAGCACAAATTTTGATATTCCCTCTTTGCACATCGGGTCTATGACCGTCCGTTTGAGGTGCATGATGTCGTTGTGTAGGGTGTCATTCCACTCACCCATTAATTCTATTAGGGCAAAGTGATCGTCGTAATCCACGCACAGTATTTTGGCGTACAGGGTCGAAGAGCCGAAACTGTCCCACTGAGGGTGGAGGTAAAAATTGTACAATTGGTGGGTGTAATGAAACGCACTGTAAACGCGACCATAAAATGGCGATCGTTTATCTTCTTCTGCTACATAAAGTTCGCGCCAAAGGTAGTGTGGTTCAAGCTGGTGCATGGATAGTTAATTTCAAATGTGGGCGCAAATTTACCCATTCCCCCGTCAATACAAATGAAAAATCAGCCGCTGAAAATTATTTTGACGGGTCCGGAGTCATCCGGCAAAACGACTTTGGCCATGCATTTGGCACAAACGTTTGAGACAAACCTCGTTCCGGAGTTTTCCAGACCTTATTTGGAGTTCTTGGGCAGGCCCTATCAGTACAGCGACCTGCGTACCATACTGCGTGGACAGCAAAGCTGGGAAAAATGGCATTCAGAGCGTTGCACAAAAAATATTTTCGTGTGTGATACAGATTGGACGGTGATCCGTATTTGGGAGCAATTTCGTTTTGGCACCCGATTGGCAACCGACTGGGTAGTACCGGATCCGGATGCTTTTTATTTTTTGTGCGCACCCGATATACCTTGGCAACCAGATCCCCTGCGGGAAAATCCTGCTGAAAGGGAAGCGTTGTTTGAGCTGTACCTACAACTACTCACGGAGGTGAAGGTCAATTTTACACCCCTTTGGGGGGATCCTTCACAACGTTTATCCAATGCCTTGGCGGAAATTAAAAAATTGTAACTGGTTTGGAGGCGCGCTGTCTGGCCCAAAAAGGCCCGTTTTCCGCCATACTTCGCAGATTTTTTTGATCGTAGCGCTGCTACGGCCTGCAAAAATCCACTTCGTCTGGCAAAAAACGGCCACTTTTTTGTCTCAGACGCGACCAAGCTAACCAGTTACAAAAAATTATTGTGACCTTTGTCCCACTCATTGGGGTGCTGGCAAGGTATGTAGGGTTTTTTTACCCGCTACGGAATTTCCGGCTGAGATCAAACCCATCGAACTTGGCCGGGTAATGCCGGCGAAGAAACAGAGACGGGTAGTGGCATCACTACGTTCGCGGGGGCCCCTTCTGCGAATGGATGTTTCACTAAAATTATTTTTACAATGGCGTACGTCATGCATGTTCGGGCATCTGCCCTATTTTTCCTCCTACCACTTTTTTCCAATGCCCAACAAACGGACTCCTCCGGAGTAGTTTCCTTCCCTGAAAAGCGGCTGGAGGAGGTGGTGGTTCAGGCCACCCGAGTTGGGAAAAACAGCCCCATTCCACACAACAACCTGACCGCAGAAAAAATCACCCAACTACTTCAAGCCCAAGATGTTCCGATGCTGTTGTCGGGGATTCCCTCTCTGGTAGAAAGTTCAGATGCAGGAACAGGCATCGGCTATACAGGATTACGGATCCGGGGCAGTGACCCCACACGGGTGAACGTGACCATCAATGGCGTGCCCCTCAATGATGCTGAAAGCCAAAGTGTTTATTGGGTAAATTTACCTGATTTGGCGGCCTCCGCAGCTGAAATACAAGTACAAAGAGGGGTTGGTACCAGCAGCAATGGCGCTGGAGCTTTCGGAGCTACCGTCAATGTTGATCTTTCGAAGGTGTCACCAGAACCCGCCGCAAGTATCCTCAGTACCTTTGGGGCTTTTAACACCCAAAAATTTGCTGCTCAAATGAATTCAGGGTTGCTTTCCGGGAAATGGGCATTTTCCGGCAGAATGTCTCGTATCTGTTCCAACGGATATGTTGACAGGGCCACTGCAGCTTTGGGGTCTGTGCACCTTTCGGCGGCGTATTTGGGTGACAAACAAACCGTTCAAGTACACCTGTTGTCAGGCCATGAAACAACTTATCAGGCCTGGAATGGAGCCCCCGCACAGTTTATTGACCTCAAAAACCTTAGAACATTCAATTCCGCCGGCGCTGAAAGACCGGGACATCCGTACGATCAGGAGGTGGACGATTATACGCAGCGACATCTCTTGCTTCATTACAAGCGTACCCTTTCCTCCCAGCTCCTGTTGCAATTGAATGGCCATTACACCCAGGGTGCCGGCTACTATGAACAATACAAAGCAGGCCAAAACTATGCAGATTATGGCCTTGCTCCTTGGGCCATCGGGGACAGCACTGTTTCAGCCACAGATTTAATCCGCCGCCGTTGGCTGGACAATGATTTTTATGGCGGGACCTTCGCTTTGCGGTGGCAGCCCAAAGAAGCTACATCAACCAATCTTCTCTTGGGTGGCGCCATCAGCCGTTATGATGGCGCTCATTTTGGTGAAATTATTTGGTCTGAATACCCCGTGGGGCAACCCAAAGGTTTTCGGTATTACGAAAACCAGGCTGAAAAACACGACGCAAATCTTTATCTGAAAGCTGAGAAAAAATTCATGCAGAAATTAAATGCTTTTGTGGACGTGCAGGGGAGAGCCGTTGATTACCAATTTGTTGGGTTTAACAACAATCTGCTTCCCACCGACCAAAGCGTAAAGCATTTTTTCTTGAACCCAAAAATGGGTGCCACGTATGCCTACGCTCAAAAATGGTCTATGTATGCTTATGTGGGAATGGCCCACCGAGAGCCCAATCGCGATGATTACACGCAGTCGAGCCCTACCTCCAGGCCCAAAGCAGAAAGGCTGGTGGACACGGAATGTGGGGTTCGTTTTGAAGGCCACCATACCACCGCTTCTGCCAATTTTTTTCTTATGAAATACCGTGATCAGTTGGTGCTGGATGGTAGGATCAACGATGTGGGTGCCTACACCAGAACCAATGTTCCCTTTAGCCATCGGGTAGGACTAGAATTAGAGTTTTCATCAATATTGGGAACCCTGTTCTCTGTTGTCGGAAACGTATCTGTAAGTCAAAATAAAATCAAACAATTCACAGAATATCGCGACAACTGGGACACCTATCAGCAGGAAATAGTCACGTACCGCAACCGAGACCTAGCTTTTTCACCCAAGGTTACATCAAGGGTTGAGGTATCCTGTTTGCTGTGGAAAAACCGTGGGATTAGCACAAAAGTCGAGCATCAGAAGCAGCAGGTTTCTGCGACGATAGCTGGAAAATATGTAGGAAAACAGTTTTTAGACAACACGTCCAATGCGCTGGCAGTTCTTCCAAGCTATTTTGTCAGTGATATTCGGGTAAATGTTGGGGGAACACGTGTACTGGGCAACCCAATAAGCCTCATCGTCTCCGTTAACAATTGGCTCAACGCGCGTTACGTCTCCAATGGTTGGGTATATCGGTATGTATCTGCCGGACACGATGCGCGTCCCAATGATCCTTATACGCGATTAGAGGGCGGAGCAGTGTACCATCAAGCTGGTTTTTTCCCGCAAGCGGGTATCCATTGGATGGCCAGTTTTAGGATGGATTTTTGAAAAAAACAAGGCAAATACTTGATGGTGGTATTGGCACAAGAGTTTATGGTATGTTAGACTGTGATTAACGTGATTTTGATGGTTTGCAATGGCCCTTCGTTCGCAAACACGTTGGGTTGACGAGAAGCTCAAATTTTTTGTAACTGGTTAACGTGGTCGCGTCTGAGACAAAAAAATGGGCCTTTTTGGGCCAGACAGCGTGCCACCTAACCAGTTACAATTTTTTAAAAGTTACTACAAAATGATTAAATCCCGAGCAGCAAAGACTGAACGGGATTTTAAATTTATAAACAATTAGGAGCGCCCCGTCATTACAAGACACTCCTAGGGTAAATCAATGCCTTTTTTATTCGAATCATATTGTATATCAGCTTAAAAACTAATATGTTTTAAAAATAACTGGTTAGGTGGCACGCTGTTTGGCCCCAAAAATTATACACCTCAGACTTTTTGACCGTAGCGCTGCTACGTCCTGCATCCAACAACTTTTGAGGCAAAAAATGGACAATTTTTCCCTCAAAAGCGATTGCCTAACAAGGTACAAAAAAATAGGCCATTTCACAAAGTTACTTGTGAAATGGCCTATAAAAAAGTGCCCGGAACAGGACTTGAACCTGCACGACCTTTAAGGGTCAAGGGATTTTAAGTCCCTCGTGTCTACCGTTTCACCATCCGGGCTGTGGGGCAAAGGTAAGGGTATTGTTGTTTTATTCTTTCTTCTTTGCCTTTTCTATTGATTCTTTTAATTTCTGCAGCTCCGTTTCGGCGTTCTTAACATCAGTTTTCAACTGTGTAAGTTTTTGATTTTCATCTATTTGTGATTTTTTTGCCGCTTCAATTTTTTTATTTTCTCCGTTGATAATTTCTGTGGCATCACTTTTAATTTTACCAATTTCAGCCGTGGTTTGGGACTTAATTTCTGCAATACTTTTAGATTCGTTGTCGCGGGTTAGTGCGATGGCAGCTGCGGCTTCCTGTCGAACTTTTTGTACGCCTTCAGCGGATTCTTTTTGGGCGGAACCGATTTCTTCAACCGACTTTTTTCTAGCCTCGGTGGTTTCTGCAACGAATTGCTGGCGTTTTTCATCGGCTTCTTTTCGAGCGATGGCTACTTCTGCGGCGGCTGCGGTCCTCATATCGGCTACATCTTTTCGGGCGCGTTCTTGTGCATCCACCACCTCTTTGGCCAGGGCGGCTTTTTTGTCGTCGGCTTCTCTTTTGGCCAGCGCGATGGTTTCCAGTGCTTGTTGTTTGGCCGCGGCCACCTCTTTTGCGCTTGATTCGCGTGTAGAAGCTATTTGGACGGCGGCCTCTTCTTTTGCTTTTCCGATGGCTTCTGCACTGGTTTGTTTTTCACGAGCAGCGCTTTCGCGGGCATTTTTAACGTCATTGGCTGCTTGTTGGTTGGCGGCAGCTATTTCGCTGGCAGCTTTAAGCCTGGCATCGGCGACATCGTTTGCGAGTTTTTGGCGGGTATTGGCGCTGTTTTCGCGGGCGCTTCTGACGCTATCGGCTTCCGCCGTTTTCACGGCCAGAATAGCTTGGCTGCTTTGACGTTTGGCTTCTGCTGCTGCATTGGCTGATTCTTGTTGTGCGCGTACAGCGGCTTCACGGGCGGCGGCCACATCGTTGGCAGCTTTTTCTCTTGCTGCGGCGATTTCAGCTGCGGCTTTTTCGCGGGAAGCGATGACTTCTGCGGCGGTGGCGGTGACCGTTTCCACCTGTTTTTTCTTCGCTTCAACAACAGCGGTGGCGGCTTCTGCCTGTATCTGTTTGATTTTTTCCTCCGCGGTTTGTTTTGAAGTGGATACTTCCCCGGCGTACTGTTTTTGGACTTCACTGGCTTTGGCATTGGCTTCCAGCACCCTTGAGCGGGCTTCTTCCTGTGCTTTGGCTACTTCCTGTGCGCTGCGATCGCGGGCAGCTTTCACGGCCTCAGCACTTTGTATTTTTATGATTTCCTCCTGCGCTTTTACGGCGGCGATAGACTTGGCCAGTTCAGCTTGGATACGGGATATTTCTTCTTCTCCTTTTTTTCGTGAGGCAGCTACCTCTTGCGCGATAGAGTCTCGCTGAGATTTGGATCGTTCTTGCGAGAGGGTAATGACCTTAGATGCTTCGTCCTGCACCTGTTGGACGGTTTGAGCTGCTTTTTGCTTGCTTTCGACGACCTGTTTAGAGATCTCTTGTTTATCGGATTCAGCTTTTTTTTGTTGGTCGGTCACCTCCGTTCGGATACGACCGATCTCTTCGGAAGCTCGTTTGCGCGCATCCGCTACTTCTGTTGCGGCGGCTTCTTTTTGTTTGGCAGCATTTTCACGCAACTCCACCAGTTCGTTGGTTGTATTTTGTTGCAGCAAGGCTTTTTCTTCAGCAGCTTTTCGCCTGCTTTCTGCCAGGTCTGTGGCCAGCTTTTGTTTTTCCAGGACAGTATTTTCACGTGTTTTTGCTACTTCATTGGCAGTTTCCTCCCGTACTTGGAGAATTTGTTCGGCGGCTGTTTTTTTACTTTCTACAACATCCTGAGCTGTTTTTGTGGATTCTTGTTTGGCCATAGATCGTGCTTCTGACACGATACGGGCATTTTCTTCTCGGATGCGTTTAATTTCTTCGTCGGCATTTGCCCGCGCAGAAGATACCTCGTCACTGTATTGGAGTTTGGCATTTTCCAGTTTTTCTTTGACGGCAGCGACCTCTTTGGCAGCGGCTTCACGGGCTTTTTGCACCTCTTCTGCCGAGGCAACCCGTGCTCGTTGAATCTCTTCGCCTGCTTGACGGCGGGCCTCATCGACGTTGGTGTTAATTTTGGTAACGGCAGAATCGGCTTTGGACTTACTTTGAGACACGTAGGCCTGAACTTCGGCCTTTGCTTTTTCTATTTCAACGAGACTGCTTTTACGGGATTCAAGCACTTCGTTGTTAAATTCCATTTTTTTATTGTTGGCGGCTTCTCTGGCGGCGGCAACTTCCTGTAATATTTGAGCTTTTATGGCATCTGCTCGATCTCGTTCAGCTTTTATTTCGGCGCGGAGTTTTTCTTTGACTTTTTCCAAATCCGACCGCAAAGCGGTCACTTCGCTATCGCTGGAAGTCCCCCCTGTTACCGCGGCTCCTCCGGTGGAAGCTTTTGTTCCTGATCCGGGTTTTGTTCCGGTGCCGGCAGGGGTTCCCGGGGTGGATCCACTGCTTTCCGGTTTCGTTACGGCAGCACTGGGAGCATTCACCACAGATCCTTTTTCTAGGACGCTGAAAAAGCAAGTTGCGAGTGATTTGAATTCAGATTGCCTGTCAGCATTGATGGTAAATTTGAATTTTTGGCGGTCAACGAAATTAATAAAATTGATTCCGGTAACATTGGAGGAAGAAAGCCACTCCATCGCCTCTAGGTCAAGTCGTAAGTTGTTGCGGTGGGTTGGTACTGCACCCGGCACCAATTCATCCATTCCGGTAAATTTGTAAGCCTTTTCTTTTCCGGAGGCATCTACAAAGACGACCTGATCGTCTTGGTTAAATTCAATACCTCCTTGAGAGACAAATTTTGCATAAATGCCTTTTTCATTGGTAAAAAATTCTACAAAATAAGTGTAGCCCCCCCTGACCACAACGGCCAATTGGCTCGTGTTGGCGATTTGGACACCAGAGATCTTTTTATTTTCTTTGATACTTTTGGAGCAATCCTGTGCGGTTGAAAAGGCAGGAATGAACACTATTGGCAGCAAAATGGGGAGTAATAGTCTGTAGAGTAGCTGCATAAATCGAGTTGAATGGTAGAGATTGTTGTTAATTGACACGGTCTTGACGCGGCAAAATAGAAACTTTTCAGTCACCAAAGATAAGACGCAGCCATCTTGTATTACGTTGCCCGAATTATTGTGAAAAAAAAACGGGTGTGGCCAAATTTTTTTGGTGATCAACGCCTCTTGGGTTTATATTTTCTTGAAAAAGGGTGGACGCTTTTCAATTATTATTGGGTTAAAAGCGCGACTTTGCAGCCTATTTGAAAAAGCATGATACAAATATATTTAAAGCCGGGTAAAGAAGTGCCTGTGCTCAGGTTTCACCCTTGGATTTTTAGTGGCGCCATTGCTCATGTGGACGGTAACCCTGAAGACGGCGATGTTGTTGAGGTGCGTGACCGAAAAGGAGCCTTGCTTGGCGTTGGTCATTTTCACCACGGTAGTATAGCCGTTCGATTGTTGAGTTTTGGCCCGGCAGATCTGTACAGTGATTTCTTTTGGACTCAAAAAATTCAAAATGCACTCGATGTTCGTGCTTTGTTGTTTGACACTTTTTCTGAGGGGTGTACCTTTCGCCTCTTGCACGGTGAAGGGGACGGCCTGTCGGGCCTCATTGTCGATATCTATGGAGATACGGCCGTAGTTCAATGTCATAGCATCGGGATGTACCGCCAAAAGGAGTTGATTGTTGTTGCTTTGCGTAATGTTTTCGGTGACCATTTGAAAGCGGTTTATGACAAGAGTTCAGAAGCGCTTCCTCCGAAATTTGCTGAAAAAATGAACAACGGCTATCTTTGGGCCTCCGTTACGTATGCATTGGAGGGCACCAAGAATATTGTCGAAAATGGCGTGAAATTCATCGTAGATTGGCAAAAAGGGCAAAAAACAGGTTTTTTTCTGGATCAACGCGACAACCGGCAGTTGCTCGCGCACTATGCTAAAGATAAAACAGTGCTCAATGCCTTTTGTTATACGGGCGGTTTTTCCTGTTATGCCCTGAAAGCAGGCGCCAAACTCGTTCATTCTGTCGATGTATCCGGAAAAGCCATGGAAATATGCGCAGAAAACGTATTGTTGAATTTACCCTACCCCGGTGAACATGTGGGCTATTCGGAAGATGTGTTGCATTTTTTGAAAAACACCGAACATCAATACCAAGTGATGGTGATAGATCCTCCTGCTTACGCCAAGAGTATGGAGAAACGACACAATGCCGTTCAAGGCTACAAGCGACTGAATGCCGAAGCCATGCATAAACTGGCGCAGGGTGGCGTCTTGTTTACGTTTTCTTGCTCCCAAGTGGTTGATCGTGATTTGTTTTACCACACCATAGCGGCTGCAGCCATGGAGGTCGGCAGGCCTGTTCGGGTGCTGCACCACCTGACCCAAGGAGCCGATCACCCCGTCAGCTTGTTTCACCCAGAAGGCTCTTACCTCAAAGGTCTGGTATTAAAACTTGATTGATCAAACTATTTTTGGTTCTTTTTTTTTATACGAAAGTAACATGAAAAACGGCATTTTTTTATTCGTATTTTTTCTTTCCGCTTGTCAGTATGCGGACCCGGTATCGGATCTCGCCATGTGTCACAGCCCGGGAGATCCAGTTGCCGTTTTTTCCCTGTTTGCAAACGACAGAGATTTTCAGCGTGCGCACCCGTCTCCGGTACCGGTAGAAGGATCTTTCGATGGTAAAACGATTGAATTCCCGGTAGAGGGTGGTGTGAATGGAAAGGCATATTTGGTGGAAAGTGAAAGAAAATCCAACAAATACCTCTTGCTTTTTCATGAATGGTGGGGCCTCAATGGCAATATAAAAAATGAAGCATCCTTGTGGAGCAAAGAATTGGGTGTTAATGTTTTGGCGATTGATCTTTACGATGGAAAAGTGGCCACCAACCCTGACGATGCCGGAAAAATGATGCAATCAAACTCCGCCGTCCGTTCTAAAAATATAATCCTAGCGGCGACCCATTTTCTGGGAGAGGATGCCACCTTCGCCACGATGGGATGGTGTTTTGGCGGCGGGTGGGCTTTTCAGGCGGCTATGCTGCTACACGACAAAACCAAAGCCTGTGTAATGTATTACGGAATGCCTGAAAAAGATGTTGAAAAAATGAAAGCGCTGAAAGCTGATGTGCTGATGGTACACGCCACCCAAGACCACTGGATTACCAATGATATTGTCTCCGTTTTTGAGGCGAATATGAAGTCGGCAGGTAAAAAATTGACGGTTAGTCGCTATGATTCTGATCATGCTTTCGCTAACCCCAGTAACCCACATTATAGTGAGGCAAACGCCAAAGCAGCCCGTGTAGTAGTAAAATCCTTCTTGAAAAAGAAATTTTGATCCCGGGTGTTGGCATTCATAATACCCTCCATATCCCGTCACAAAAGCTATTTTGTTAATCCTGTACGCTTTTAATAATGCGTGACAAAATAAGGTGTAGTCCAATCAATTTTTCAATAAAATGGATACTTAATGGATACTTCAAATGAAACAAAGCTCCTGAATACAGCCGTCATTGTTGCTGCATTGGGTTACTTTGTTGACATCTATGATTTGCTGTTGTTTGGATTTGTACGGGTCAAAAGCCTTACTGAACTGGGGTTCTCCGGTCAGGAGTTGACAGATAAGGGCCTTTCGCTTCAGAATTGGCAAATGTTTGGTATGCTGGTAGGCGGGATATTGTGGGGTGTCTTGGGCGATAAAAAAGGCCGGGTGCGGGTGTTGTATTTTTCTATCGCCCTGTATTCTATTGCCAATATTCTCAATGGATTGGCCACGGGTTATGCAGATTATGCCTTTTTTCGCTTTCTAGCGGGCATTGGATTGGCAGGCGAATTGGGTGCAGGCATCACGCTTGTGGCAGAGGTATTGCCAAAGGCAAAACGGGGGTTAGGGACCATGCTGGTGGCGACCATCGGACTAACGGGGGCTCTCCTTGCTTGGGTCATTGAGCATTAT
>JBIPOY010000399.1:0-3534 GCA_044378705.1 Saprospiraceae bacterium | reverse complement strand
CAGAAGCAGTTATCACCGTTCCCGCTTATTTCAATGACTCCCAACGCCAGGCCACCAAAGAAGCCGGCGCCATTGCGGGTCTCGACGTAAAGCGTATCGTGAATGAACCCACCGCCGCTGCATTGGCATATGGCCTCGACAAACGCGACAAAGAAATCAAAATTGCCGTGTATGACCTCGGTGGTGGCACCTTTGATATCTCCATCCTCGAGCTTGGCGGCGGCGTTTTTGAAGTGCGCTCTACCAACGGTGATACCCACCTTGGCGGCGACGACTTTGACTACGTGATCATTGAATGGCTCGCACAGGAATTTCAAAAGCAGGAAAATATGGACCTCCGCAAAGATCCTATGGCACTGCAGCGCCTCAAAGAAGCCGCTGAAAAAGCAAAAATAGAACTGTCGTCTAGCGCAGAAACGGAGATAAACCTCCCCTACATCACAGCAGTGGATGGTGTGCCCAAACACTTGGTCATGAAACTCAGCCGCGCTCGATTCGATCAAATGACCGACTCCTTGGTGCAGCGCACCCTCGAGCCATGCCGCAAAGCACTCGCTGACGCAGGCCTAAAAGCCAGCGAAGTGGATGAAATTATCCTCGTAGGAGGTTCTACTCGCATCCCCCGCATTCAGGAAGAGGTAGAAAAGTTCTTCGGAAAAAAACCGAACCGATCGGTAAACCCCGATGAGGTGGTGGCCATCGGCGCCGGTGTCCAAGGCGCTATTCTATCCGGCAATGCAGGCGTAAAAGACATGGTGCTCCTCGACGTCACCCCGCTGTCTCTCGGCATCGAAACCATGGGCGGCATCTTTGATACCGTGATCGAAGCAAATACGACCATCCCGTCTAAAAAATCAAAAACGTACTCAACGGCCAGCGACAACCAGCCCCAAGTGGAAATCCATATCCTACAAGGCGAACGACCCATGGCCCGTGACAACCGATCCGTAGGCCGATTCATCCTAGAGGGTATTATGCCCGCACCCCGTGGCGTGCCTCAAGTAGAAGTCACTTTCGACATGGACGCCAACGGTATCCTCAGCGTCTCCGCCATGGACAAAGGCACCGGTAAACAACAAAATATCCGCATTGAAGCCAGTACCGGACTCTCAAAAGAAGAGATCGCTCGAATGAAAGCAGAAGCAGAAGCCAACGCAGAAACAGACCGTATTACCCGTGAAAGAGCCGAAAAACTGAACGCCGCGGATGCCTTGATTTTCCAAACAGAAAAACAACTCACCGAATTCGGCGATAAAGTGCCTGCCAACCACAAAGAGAAAATTGACAAAGCACTCGGCGAATTGCGCGAAGCACACAAATCTCAAGACATCAGCCGTATCGACGCTGCAACCACCAGCCTGACAGAGGCTTGGAGCGCTGCCAGCCAAGAAATATACGCAGCCCAACAAGCAGCCGGCGGCGAACAAACCGCTGAGAATCCTTACGGATCAGCAGCAGGCGGACCAACCGGCGGTGCCGGAGGCGATGCACAAGATGTAGAGTTTGAAGAAGTGAAAAATTAATACTTCCAGTACGCCAACCCACATGAAAAAAGCCGCCCGGATCAGTTCCGAGCGGCTTTTTTCATGTTTAGGTGTAACTATTACTCAAAGTGATTGTGCAGGAAGTGTGGTTGCAATCATTTTACAATCAAATATTTGCATTCAATCAAATCATCAAAATCACTTTAAAGTCAGTCTACTTGCCAATAAAAACAGAAAAACCTACATCAATGGTTAAACCACTGGTCGTTTCTTTTTCCTCTACACTGTTGCCTTGAAAATCATCAATGGTGTCTTTGCTCAAAAAAGCGTTGTACCCAACCCCAAAATCAATGGAAAACTTTTCGTTGGGAAAAAGTGAAACACCGGCACCACCACCAAAACGCGCCAAACTGACGGTGTTGTCACTGTCGCCATAATCGTACTGGCCAACACCAAATGCCCCACTGCCTCCAACCCATACCTTCGTTTTCGAACCGGCATCAATAAAATAGCGCAACTCGGGCCCGGCCAAAAACAAAGAAGAGGAAAGCTCCGTATTGCTTTCATCCTCTTTCACTTTCTGTCCCAAAAAATTAAAAAGCAAACCCGCCGATAGGTTGTCAATAATGAAATAATGAACATTTCCACTCAATCCAAACGTGGAATAATTTATTTTACCCTCCTCTTGGCCATCGTGCTCAACTTTGTAGGTGCCAAATCCAATGCCAAGTGCATTGGTAGGCGCCAACATAATCCCCGATGACGGTGACAAGGCAGAAAAATTGTGCAAGCCAAACATCCACGTTCCTTGGTTGGTTTGGGCTTGTATGGTGAAAAATGACGCAAACGACAGCGCAACTGTCAGAAAAATTGTCAGAAAAATTGATGGTCTCATAATCTGTAAAATTTAGTGAAATAAATGATGCGTATTAGGTTTGATGAAGACAAATGTCGCCCCTACAATAGCATTGTTTTTTTGATAAATGTCAATGAATTGGGTATTGTTCGTCACCTAAAAACGGGCTTCACTGTCTTACATAGTCATTTTTAGACTGTGATTAAAGTGCTTTTGATGATTTGATTGATTTGATTGATGGCAAATATTTGGTTTTGGTGGTCGCGTCTGGGATAAAAAATGGGCCTTTTTGGATCAGACTGCGCGCCACCAAAGGAGTTACGTTTTACCTTCGCAATTTTATGGAGTCCACTCAGTTGCAACGCATCATATTTGGTCTTAAAATAAGACAGTTCCGACTAGAACAGGGCTGGAATTTTGAAGATTTAAGTCGTGAAACCGGCATTTCAATCTCGTATCTCAACGAGATTGAAAAAGGAAAAAAGTTTCCAAAACCCACCAATTGCTTGAAATTGGCCGAGGCACTCGGTTTGTCTGTTGAATTTTTAATGTCGCCAGCACTGACCAAACAGTTTGCGCCCTTGGGCGACCTGCTTCAAAGTAATTTTTTAAGCGAACTGCCGCTCGATTTGTTCGGCATTGAAATACGACAAATTGTTGAAATAATTGCCCGCGATCCCAATCGCGTGAACGCCTTTATCTCGGCACTCCTTGAAATTGCACGGGTGTACTCCCTCCGGGAAGAGCATTTTTATTTTGCTGCGTTGCGTGCCTACCAAGAACTGCGCAACAACTATTTTGAAGAAATCGAAAGCGCCGCCAATGATTTTGTACGTATCAACCGCCTGCCCGTAAACGGCGGAGTGCCCTACGCCACGCTGGCTACTTTGTTGGAAAAAACATTTGGTTGCAAGGTAATGTACGATGGTTTGTCTGATTTTCCGGAATTACAAAGTATCCGATCGGTATTTGCGCCTGCGTCGAAACGAATATTACTGAACGGAAGCCTACAAGAACACCAACGCGCCTTTCACCTCGCCAAAGAACTGGGGTTCCAGGTGCTCAACCTGAAAGAACGACCCCTCGCCGCCAATTTTTTGCGGGTAAACTCCTTCGAGGAAGTGCTCAACAACTACAAAGCAGCCTACTTCGCCGTGGCAATTCTCATCAACCGGAGCGCCTTCGTGCAAGATA
>JBIPOY010000398.1:0-3536 GCA_044378705.1 Saprospiraceae bacterium | reverse complement strand
AAAAACACAGCATCGGCGCAGCGGTTTGAGAGCGAAGCGATTAGACCGGTGAAATAAACCTGGTCTTCCAATTGTTTTGGATCATCGAGAAAGCTTTTTTGGGCGTTTTCTTTCAAGATGTCGTGGCTTTCCACCGATGCTTTGAAGGAGAGGAAGGCCTTATCGAATTCCTTGGCTTCATATTTAGTTACACCAATATTGATCAAGTAAGGCTGCACTTCGGTGATTCCCTTCACGGCGTCAACTTTTTCGTATTTTTTGACAGACAACTCGTAGGCTTTTTTGTAGGCATCAAAGGCCGTAAGTGCGTCATTGTCACCGGTCAGGGGGGCTTTTGGATCAATCATTCTGCGGGCGAGGTCTTTTTGGAGGAGGGTGTTGTACACATCTCCTTTGGTCATCCAAGCAGAGCCGAGCGCCTGCGCTTCGGGTGTTTTAAGGGCCTGTTCAATTTTTTCTTTGGCTTCACCGAGTTTGGCTGCATTGCCGGATGGGTCAATATTGTAGCTGGTCAGCGCTTTTCCCGCATTTTTCGCGAGTTTTAGGCCATCTTCTTGTGCAGAAGCGTAACCGATGGCTAAGAGCAGAGCAAGGAGAGAGAAAAGGACTTTTTTCATTGTCTTGGACAAGTTTGTTTAAATTTTAGGTAACTCGTTGGGTGGTTGCGTCTGAAATGAAAGAGAAGTTGTTCAAAGCCAGCCATGGTACCACCCAAGCAGTTGCGAAAAAAATGTGTTGAAGGATTATTCTGCTGTGGGTGTTTCAGGTTCTATTGCTTCAATGACCACAGCAGTAGCCACTACGGTGACGTCGGCAATGCTATCAGACTCTTCCAGTCGGATGAGTTTTACGCCCTGCGTTGCACGACCGATGACCCTTAATTCATCGGCAGCCGTTCGAATGGTGATACCACTGGTGGTCGTGATCATCAGGTCATCTTGGTCGGTTACGGTTTTAATGGCTACCAGGTGGCCTGTTTTTTTGGTCACATTGATGGTTCTGGAACCTTTTCCGCCCCTACTTTGGACGCGGTAGTCTTCCAGTGCGGAGCGTTTGCCCATTCCCTTTTCAGAAACGACTAAGATACTGGTTGTAGTATCTGCCGGATCGACACACACCATACCGACGACGGTATCGCCACTTTCTTCATCCACTCGAATACCGCGAACCCCGGAGGCATTACGACCCATGGCGCGCACATCTTGTTCATTGAAACGGATGGCCTTACCACTTTGGATGGCGAGAATAATCTCATTTTTACCATTGGTAAGTTTTGCTTCGATGAGTGCATCGCCTTCATTGATACCGATGGCGTTGATGCCGCCTTGTCTTGGTCGGGAATATTCTTCCAGCAGCGTTTTTTTGATTTGGCCGCGTTTGGTACAGAAAATAATGTAGTGGCTATTGATAAAATCTTCGTCGTTGAACTTGCGAACGATGATAAAAGCGCGGACTTTATCTTCTTTGGGAATGTTGAGGAGGTTCTGAATGACGCGGCCGGCCGTGGCCTTTGCGCCTTCCGGAATTTCATATACTTTCAACCAGAAGCATCGTCCGCTTTCCGTAAACAGAACGATGGTTTGGTGGTTTGTAGCGGTAAACATGTGCTCGACAAAATCTTCCCCGCGGGTGCGTACGCCTTGTGCGCCGCGGCCACCACGGGCTTGCGCGTGGTATTCGGAGATAGAGGTGCGCTTGATATAGCCGGCATGGCTGATGGTGATGACAACCTCTTCGTCTTCGATGAGGTCTTCCATGCTGATATCGGCTTCATCGATTTCGATGGCGGTTCGGCGAGCGTCACCGAAACGGTCTTTGATTTCCGTTGTTTCCGTTTTTACGATGCCCCTTTGCAGGCCTTCGTCGGCAAGGATAGATTTCAGGTAGGTAATTTTGATCATCAACTCATCAAACTCTGCGCGTACTTTATCGCGCTCGAGGCCGGTGAGTTGTTGTAAGCGCATGGCGAGAATAGCCTTTGCCTGAATTTCTGAGAGTCCGAAGGTGGACATAAGCCCTGTGCGGGCTTCTTCGGTGTCTTTGGAAGCACGGATCAATTTGATGACTTCATCCAGGTGGTCGAGGGCGATGAGTAGTCCCTCTAGGATATGGGCTCTTTCTTCTGCCTTACGAAGGTCGTATTTGGTACGCCTGACAATGACTTCCAGCCTAAATTTGATGAATTCATCAATCAGATCTTTCAGGTTCAACGTTCTTGGGCGACCGTTGACGAGGGCGATATTATTGATACCGTAACTGGTTTGGAGGGGGGTAAGTTTAAACAATTGGCTGAGGATGACATTTGCTGCGGCGTCGCGTTTTATTTCGATGACCACACGGACGCCCATACGATTGGATTCGTCTCGTACATCGCTGATACCGAGAACCCGTTTTTCATTGACCAATTCAGCGATTTTAGTGATCAACATCGCCTTGTTTACTTGGTATGGGATTTCGGTAACGATGATGGCTTCGCGGCCTTTGTCGTCGGTTTCGATCTCTGTTTTGGCACGGACGACACATCGGCCTCGGCCGGTACGCAAACCTTCCCGAACGCCACTGAGGCCATAGATGATGCCCCCCGTCGGAAAATCCGGCGCTTTGACAAATTCCATCATTTCCTCCACCGTCATATCGGGATTGTCAACAGCAGCCATCACAGCGTCACATACTTCCGAGAGGTTGTGTGGCATCATGTTGGTGGCCATACCGACTGCGATACCGGAAGCGCCATTGATGAGGAGATTGGGTATTTTAGCCGGCATAACACTCGGCTCTTCCAGCGAGTCATCGAAGTTCAGTTGGAAATCAACGGTGTCTTTGTCCAAATCTCCGACAATTTCGTCGGCGATGCGGCGAAGACGGGCCTCTGTATAACGCATAGCCGCCGGACTGTCGCCATCCATCGAGCCAAAGTTGCCCTGTCCATCAACCAGCGGATAGCGCAGGCTCCATTCTTGGGCCATACGCACCATGGTATCGTACACAGAACTGTCTCCGTGCGGGTGATATTTACCGAGAACCTCACCGACGATACGGGCAGACTTTTTGTAGGGTTTGTTGTAAGAAAGCCCCAAATCAAGCATGCCGTACAGCACACGCCGGTGAACAGGTTTTAGGCCATCCCGTACATCCGGAAGTGCTCGGCTCACGATTACGGACATTGAGTAATCAATGTACGCGGTCTTTAGTTCATCTTCAACGTTAATGGAAATAATCCTCGAATCTTGCATACGCTTCTATAGCAATGGCGGCAACCGGTGAATGTTGGTTTGTGAGAAAAAGTGTGCCACCAAAAATTGTGCGCGAAGATACAAAAAAACTAGCGCTAAGCCAAGAAAAAGGAAAAAATTGCACCCTCTTGAAGGTACTTTTTTTGGGTCTATTGGCTTGCTTAACAGGCGTGAAAAGGCTGCTTTACAGGTTTTTGTAATCACGGAGGGGATTACAAGTTTTTTATAAAATGATACCCTTTCTTGACAAAACCTTGTTTTTCATAGAAATTATGGGCTTTTTCGTTGTCTAAATAGGCATCA
>JBIPOY010000492.1:0-2763 GCA_044378705.1 Saprospiraceae bacterium | reverse complement strand
AGACAGCCATTTGGATCCATTGTTCCGGCAATTGATTGCCATCAGAAAGCGCAAAACCCGCCAAATGGTGCTGACGGAGGGCCGTGAAGTTCCCCACCGTCAACGCATCGTACACCAATTTCAAGATGAAACACTGTACAGGCTCTTTGGAATTTTATCCGCCGATCCGGATGATTTTTTCCGATACCATGTGGATGACCTCATCGCCGTACACCAAAAACGAAAAATTGTCAGTGAAGAAGATCGTAAACTCAAAAAAATTGTCCAAGAACTGATCCTTACCTATTTGATAGACCATCAGTCAACCAGTGTTGATCAGGTCGCTTTCTTGAGGTTTCAACTGGAAAAACTGGGTAGCAGATATGGGGTCTCTTACTGGCGTATGGTTGCGCACATTCGGCAATCGCTTGCTTCGCTACAAACCAACGGGAAATTCGGCAAATCGGGGATCGCTCCAATCATTGAAACCTTGTTTCAGGAAATGGCGCATCCGGGTACTGTCCCAACTCCTTTTGTGCCGTCTTCTTATGTGTCAGCAGATTTTGAAGCGCTGCAATTCTTTCTTACCCATGGCTACCTTGATCCCAATGCCACACGCTCACGCTTCCGTACCAAAGATGCCTTGCTACTCTGGGTGTTAAAAGCGCACCAACATGCGTTTGTGGCATTGCTGTACAATATTGGTAGAAATCGGACCGTTCGAAGACGAATTATAAATAATTTTAATACAAATTCGATACGGCAGTTGTTTGGCGTGTTGACGCCCTCCAACATAGACCTTTTATATGCTTATTTTGAAGTGGTTGAACGGGTACAGACGCGGGTGTTGCCCATCAATCAGGAAAAAATTGGATTTAGGAAAATAATCCAGGAACTCGCATTAAAGTACCTGGTTGAAAAACCCAAAGGTCAACTGAACAATACTTTTTTTTTGAAGCATCAAATTAGCGCGCTCTCCCGTCAATACCAGCTTGGTTACAGCAGCGTTGTTCGGCTCCTACACACGGAATTGTTATCCATCCGGCAGCATTCAAAGTCAATGTCTGACCTCCGGCAAACGGTCCAAATACTGTATGACAACGTACAGAAAGTAAAATATGACAGTTATGGTTCGGCGGATGGTGCCAATGTAACCATCGGTGTGGATATTCAAACGCCGGATCGGGCCATCAATCCCTCAGGTTCGCTGTTGATGACGGCCCCCCATGCTGCGGCCTCTGTTCCTGAAACGTCTCCTACCAAAACAGCCCTCGCGTCCGTCCTATTGTCCACCCTCGCACAACTAGAACGTCGGGGACTTCTCCAAGGCTTGTCTTCGTCCGGGATTGGGGTTGGTATGACGCCGGCTGTTCTGGCATCCCGTATTCCGTCGGATGCCCGTGAAAAGTGGGTTGCGTTACTACTCCAACAGTTGGTTCCGGCTACGTACAAAGACCGCAACCAATTGTACAAAGGTTTGCTATTCCAATTGTTGTCGGGGGGAGAAGGGAGAAAAGCCCAAACCGGCAGGGCAGATCATCAGCTATTGATTCGTTTTTTGCTCGCTGCCGTCATTCAAGACCGCACTCGGGTGCTGCGACTACACCGGTATAAGTCCTTCCTTGACTTTATGTTGGAACGGAAAAAATTGATATCGGTCAGCGTTGCCACCAAGGTATTGGAGCAGGTGGGTTTGCCGGATTACTTGGATCAATCGGCCGTAGAAAAGTTGGTTTCCCTGCTTGTTCTCCGGGAGGCAGGGTCTTTTTGCCAATTGGTGTTGTTGGCTGCGCGGTTTAAATTGGAGGCGATGGGGCGTGTCGGTCAAAGTGCCCTGTACCGGTATATGGCAAACCGATTGTTGCAGGAGCCAAAAATGCGCCTTGATCTGCGGGTTTTCACCGGGGATATTTTAGGGCACTTATCAGGTGTTACCCGCCAGACGACGGCGCAAATCGCCCAAGCCATGCTAGACATGCCCATCCCAATGCAGCCGTATCTCAGCCGGGTATTGACCGCCATGGTTCGTGGCGATACGTCCGGGAAAAAGGGCGTTCAGGAAGGGCGTTCAGCCGACACTTTTCGAACATCATTGCCCGATCTGCTGTTCGAATTGGGGATTATCAGTACAACAAAACAAGAAGAACAAGACGAGGGCTCACTCCTTCGAATACTCGATGCGTATCTGTACAACAGAACACCTGAATTTATAGACATTCTCGAAAAAAACAGGTTTGACGAACGCATCCTCCGCCAGGTCTTGGAAAACCTGAAAACAGTAGAAGTGCTGTTTCTGTTAAAAGCTATACTCAAAGATAAGTATGCTATTTGGTACCAAGCATACGAAGCTGTGCTTGCATTTCAAAAGCACTTCGTCCCCTTCAGAATACCGGCAGACCAGCTACAGTCCTTCCTTCTACCGTGGACTTTTCAATACGTACTGTCAATCACAGTCGGAAAATTCAAAGAGGCAAGCTACCACTATTATTTGCTTGAGCACCTACACGGACGCTCGTTGATAGACATCAAGCGATTGGCAAAGTTATTGGGTGATCCATCCCAAAGAAATAAGATACCGCTCGTTTTCCGGGGGGTGCTGCAAGAATATACGGATCAGGATGTCCTCTTCAACCTTCGCCCTTCATTCATGCGGGCACAGTATAGCAGAGACTTGCTGCTGTACTATCTAGAAACGGGGCAAAGACCTTTTTGGGCCGAGGAGGATGATATCAGTCCGCGCGCGATGGCGTTGGTGATGGCTAACGCGATCAAGGAAAAAGATGT
>JBIPOY010000397.1:0-3543 GCA_044378705.1 Saprospiraceae bacterium | reverse complement strand
AAAATTTTGATATTTCGGGGCTTTTTTTGTGCTTTTTTTCGATGTTAACTTCCGATGGGAAAGATTACCGACATGTTCAATTGGATTTGCCCTGTTGTTTGTAGTGCTCGTCCCGTTGCTCTTTGGTATCGTCCATTTTAATGCCCATTTTTACAGACCTCCAGTTGAAATCTCGTCCGTAAAGCTGCATGGCTTTTTTGGGTTGAAACACCTTTTCGTCGTTTGGGACTGCTTGGTAGGCTGAAAAATCAGGCTTTGGTGTAAAGAAATCATCCAGTAGGGTGGCCGTGGCATCGTATTGATTGACATAGGGGACATCCAGTATGTTGTAAATCAACTTCAAAATTGCACCGAAATTTCCATGTCGATGCGAGACGTATCCATTTCGTTTCACGTAGGGCCCCGCCAGCATGAGAACAGATCGGTGGGCATCCACATGGTCTACCCCGCCCTGCGGATCGTCTTCCGTGACGACCACCAGCATAGAGTTCCAGTAGGGGGTTTGGCTGAGGAATTCCAACATTCTTCCAAGTGCGAGGTCATTGTCGGCTACGAAGGAATGGATATAGGGATAGCCATCTTTGGGTCTCGGGCTTGACGTGTGGTCGTTTGGCAGTTGAATAGCCACGAGGGCAGGCATGGTATCTTTGCCATTGAGCCACATTTTTCGGAAGTTTCGCTCAAACTGTTCTACGCGAAATTGATCTGGAATATTGGAATTAAAGCCAGCGTAATCGCGACAAGAACGGTCGCGGAGTACGGTGGGCATGGGCCAGGCCACGGGGTGTGCCGCGCCAAAAACGGTGTCAAATTTCTCCTCGTAGTTTCCGTTAAACTCGTTGCACTCACCAAAGTTGTAGAAATCAACACCATTTCTGGCAAGGTTTTCCCACAATCCGCCAATTTCGTTGTAGTCTTCCGGGTCTATGCCGCCGGTAGAGCGAGGGAACACTCGTCCCGGAGCTGGCGATCCCGGATCAAAACGTCCATTTGCCGATGAATTGGCTTCTACATATTCATTCGGCAATGTGCCCATCATCCAGTGGTGCCCGTGAATAGAAGCATCTGAATCACAATAAAAATTGTCACTGATCGACCATTCCCGTGCAATTTTGAGGTGATTGGGGGCCACGGTTACCCCATGAAGTGTATCTTTTGGAAATGTATCAAGGGTAATATCATCGGGTTGATCAGAAATATCTTTGTTCAACCCGCGGTGTGTTATGATGTCCACATTTTCTCCAAATCGAGCCAAAGAAGCATCTCCATTGCCTCCCTTTATTTGACCAAACATTTCGTCATAGGTGCGATTCTCTTTGGTTATATATACGATGTGCCGAATGGGGCTTTTGCGCAACCCTACCATGGGTGGGCAGGGATTGGAAGCATCGTCTTTCATAACAGTTTGGATAAAAGTATTTTGTTTCACCCGATCCGTCATCGTAGCCAATGAAGCGTCATCAGGGATTGGCAATTGTTGAAAGCAGCCCAGTTGAATATCGCCGACATAGGTACCCATGGGCGGACTCACGAAGTCTTTTCCACCATTTTGGCCGGCTCCCCATCCTCTGGCGGAGAGGATGAGCAATTGTTGGTTCTTGGTCATGGCAACGCGAGTAGTACCCCACCCTGTCGGAATAAAACCCTTTGTTTCTCGCTTTTTGACATCCACAACGGCGACAGCGTTGAGTCCCAACAACGCGACATACAGTGTTTTCTCGTCTGAGGACAGACAGAGGCCGAAAGGCATCATCCCGCGATAGGCGTCAATCAAGGGATCAATTTTAAGTTGTATGTCGTGCGCTATTTTTCCTTTTTTCCAGTCAATAACAGTAATGCGATCATTGGTGGCATTAGAGACGTAAGCGAAGCGGCTACCAACGGCAATAGAGTTTGGACTGGCACCGCCAACAATTTCTACCTCTTCAATTTTTTCACCAATTTGAAGCCCCGTTTTTAGTTTACCAACGACTTTGTTTGTTTTTAAGTTGATCACCCAGACACTCATGGCTTCGTCGGCCAATGCGTTGCCTAGTCCCGGAATAAATCGTCCATCCGGCAAGGTCACCCCTTCTTCTGCTTCTTTTGAGGGCAAGCCGTAGGGTGGGAATTGGAGCATCATGGTGTCTTTGTTGGTGTAGGTAACACCCGGGACGAGGGGGTACTGGTATAGACCGACATTGGCCACCAACGCATGGGAGCCATCCGGAGTGAGGGATATCCCGAACGGAATCCTGCCTGCCTGAATGGATGCGGTTGGCAACCCCGTGGTTACATTGATTCTCACGAGGCGATTATTCCCCCTGTCCAACACGAGCAGTTCGTTGTTGGCAGCATTGAAAAGAAGGTCTGAGGTGAAGGAGTCCTTGTATTTAATACCGTTACAGGGTCCGTTAAGGGTAAAATGCCCGATAATGGCGCGTTTTTGTATATCAAAAATGGCGATATCCCCAGCATCCCCGCCACTGAGATAGGCAATTTTGCCATCGGGGGCATAGGCGATTCCCAAGAAAGCAGATCGATCAAGTTTCTGACCGTAAGCAGGCAAACGCTCTACGGTCGGTTTGGAACCGGATAAATCAACCACGCTGATGGCACCATTGTGGTGTAGAATGAGTGCTGTTTGCTCGTCGGGAGCACAAGCCAGTCCAAATGCACCGTTTGAAACTGGTACTGCTTGCCCCGCAGGGGTAATGTAACGACCCGATGGCAAAATGGAGATACCGGTGGGGTTCACGCGCGCTGTCTCGTTGCTGCCGGGTACTTGTAAGGTACGTTGCGCTGATAGCATACAAAGGTTTAACAATAGACAAACCGCGAAGGCGCAGAGGCGCTGGGTGGAGACGCAAAGGGGGGTTTCTCGCAAAGGCGCAGAGACGCGAAGGGTGGAGGGTAGTGTGTGAGAAAAAAGAGAAGGGAAGAGCTTTTTCACAAAAAATATTTTGAAACTGTGGAAAAAAAATGATACCTTTTATATAAAAAAATATCGAGCATGAATGAAAATGAAATCGCCCAAGAGGTTGTAGATTGTTGTTTTAACATCCACAAAAAACTTGGACCAGGACTTTTCGAGTCTGTTTATGAAGAAATTATGGACTATGAATTGCGCAAAACTGATTTTCTGATTGAGCGTCAGAAACCTATTCCGGTCTATTGGGATGGCCTAAAATTGGACATGGGTTTTCGCGCTGATTTTATCATAGATAATAAGGTAATCATCGAGGTGAAATCAATCGCCGCCATTGCGCATGTACACCAAAAACAAGTACTCACTTATCTTAAATTAACCAATATCAAACTCGGACTTCTGATTAATTATAATGAGGGGCTTATCAAAAATGGCCTTAAAAGAATCGTTAACGGATTGTAAACGGATTGTAAATATCTATTCATGAGGTCAAATCCTCCACCCTTCGCGTCTCCGCGCCTCTGCGAGAAACCCTCCTTCGCGTCTCCGCGCCTCTGCGAGAAACCCTCCTTCGCGTCTCCGCGCCTCTGCGAGAAACCATCCTTCGCGTCTCCGCGCCTTCGCGAGAAACCCTC
>JBIPOY010000079.1:0-10364 GCA_044378705.1 Saprospiraceae bacterium | reverse complement strand
GGTCGCCTTGGATCATGAAAGGCCCCTTGACGGCTTCTTGCTCAGCAATGGGGCCTCCGGTTGGTCCGGTGAGTTCAAGGTTTTCGTGCACGATGGCGCCATTTAAGACGACTTTTAAGAGTCGTGCGTTGGCTATTTTCTTACCGGTGGCATCAAATCGGGGCGCTTGGAAGGCGATTTCCAAGTGTTGCCACAGGCCTGGGGCCAGGCAGGCATTCAGGCGCGGTGCGTGGCCGTCAAAAAGTTCGGCATCCGGATTCCAGCGTCGTCTGGCGTAAATGCCGGCGCAATCTGAAAAGGCCGGGTGTTGTTGTCCCCAACTGTCAAACAATTGCACTTCATAGCGCCCTTGGAGGTAAAATCCCGAGTTTGAATTGCGGGCCATCATGAAATCGAAAGAGACCTCTACATCGCCGTATTCTGCCATAGAAATCAGGTTGTTGCGATTTTTGGTCGTGGGAAGGTTTGCGATCACACCGGTTCCTTTGGTAGCTTTCATGGCATCGTCTTCCTTGAGGTCGGCGGATACATCGGCCACAATTTGCCAGTTTTGGACGTCATTGGGTTTCCAGAATGAGAGGTCATGGAGGGGGATGGTGTCCTGTGCGGAAGCCAATGCCGTGTGTACAATGAAAGGGATCAGAAGAATTCTCCTCATGTTGTTGTGAGTTTTGAAAAAAAATGTTGGAATATCGTGGCTGCTGAGGTGGTTGCGTCGGAGACAAAAAACGGGTCTTTTTGGGCTGGACAGTGCGCCATCTCAGTAGTTCCGAAATATCGTCAGAGATGATCCGGGCATCATGGTCATGGCGTGGGTATTGGTTTAAAGGGCCTTTAGGGTGACAGCGCATCCACCACCGGCAGCCAGGTTGATTTTCAGCGTCTGCCCCTTGTGCACCTTTATTTTTCGGATGCTGACGGGGTAGGGGTCTTTTTGGTAATCAGCTTTTGGGCCGTCTTCGTAAATAGTTGCTTCGTAATCTTTTCCTTTTTCCAGAAAATCAAGTTTTGTTTTAAAATGTCGGGGTGATTCGTCGGTCATACTACCGATAAACCAGTTGCCGGAGTGTTTGTCACGCCGGGCGATGGTGACATAGTCGCCGATGGCAGCGTTCAAAATTTTGGTGTCAGCCCAGTCGGTCGGCACATCGCAGATAAACTGGAACACCTCAGGTCGTTTTTCGTAGTTCTCCGGCAGGTCAGCGGCCATTTGCAGGGGGGAGTACAAGGTGACATAGAGGGCGAGTTGTTTGGCAACCGTGGTATGGATGCGTTCCTGTTTGTTTGGATCAAATTGATTGACGGCGATTTGGAAGATGCCCGGGGTATAATCCATGGGGCCTCCGAGAAGGCGTGTAAAGAGGAGGGTGAGTTCGTGGCTGGGGTTATTGCCTTTGCTCCACGCATTGTACTCCATGCCACGGGCGGCCTCACAGGCCATGAAATTGGGCCAGGTGCGGTGTAGTCCACTGGGGCGAACGGGCTCGTGTGCGCACACCATGATTTCGTTTTTTGCGGCTTTGCGCAGCACCTCATTGTAGTGATTGACCATGCGTTGCCCATCGTGCCACTCGCCTTTGGGTTGAATGAAGCCTACATATCCAGATTTTATGGCATTGAAGCCGTTCATTTTGAGATAAGCAAAGGCGGAGTCTATTTGTCGTTCGTAGCTTGGCACAGCGGAGGCCGTTTCATGGTGAACGATTATTTTCACGCCTTTTTCACGGGCATACCGGCTTATTTCGGGCATGTCATAGTCGGGATAGGGCGTTGTAAAATCAAAAACATCGGGTCTGTTGACGTTAAACCAATCGTCCCAGCCCTCGTTCCACCCTTCGACCAAAACACCTTGAAAGCCATATTTAGCAGCAAAGTCAATGTATTTTTTGGTATTTTGTGTTGTTGCGCCGTGTCGGTTCGACAAGGTTCCGTCTTTTTCGCGGTAATTCCAGCCCGATTTTCCGTTGTGCATTTCCCACCAGATGCCGACGTATTTCTGTGGCTTGATCCACGATAGGTCACCTTCAATTTTACAGGGTTCGTTTAGGTTGAGTATGAGTCTGTTGGTCAGCAACCCTGCCGGAGATGGGCTGGTCAGGATACAGCGCCAGGGGGTATGAAATGGCAGGGTATTGGTAGAAACAATGGTGGGGTTTGCTCCCGGTATAACACGGGCACTCAAGCGGTGGGAGGCGCCCTCCACGTCGAGGTGCATTGCGCCATAGTCCGTGAGCGCAGCCTCGGCAATCGTAAAACAGGCGCCTGAGGCAGACTGCATGGTTACCGGTGTTTGAACGGCGGTAACATCGACGATGTGTTGGTTGAAGGGTTCAATGTCTGTGAGGTAGTGGGTGGCATCAATGGCGCTCAACTTGGTGTGTAAATAGGTGTGTTCGTTTGAATCCCAGTCGCTGGGAGCCCACCAAGTTTGGAGGTCGTCGTTCAATTGGAATGTGGTATTTTCCTGTAGAACAGTGATGTCGGTGGTTGATTGATTTTGGGGGAATTCATAACGGAACCCCACACCATCGTCGAAGACACGAAAAACGATGTTGATGCGAAGATTTTGGGCATCTTTTAATTCAAGTGAAATGGCGTTATAATGCTCTTGAATTTCAGATACTTCGCCCCAGACAGGTTTCCAAACGCCTTTTTGTGTGGAAGTGTGTTGGCCCACCAGCGTCAGTTTTTGTGTGAGGTCATGGCCAAGCAATTGGAGCCCAAGTGCGGAGGTATTCACCACTACTTTTCCTTGGTAGTGCACTTGGTATTGGGCCTCACCTTGCCCGTTGAGCACAACGGTTGCGGTCACCAAACCGTTTGGTGAGGGTATGGTTTTTGAAAATACCTGAGCATGGATGGAGGATGTGGCAAGTCCAAGTATGCTGAGGCCAATGAGCAGTCTTTTTATCATGGTGTTGATGTTGTTGCGACGTGCAAAGCAACTGTAAAGCCTGCATATTTCTTAAACTTTTCCATCGGTCAGGCAACTTTTATGTTTTTTAATCCATCTTCGTTGTGTTCATGCTTTAAATATCACACACTTGGATAATATTTCAGTTCTGCGTCTCCCATTGGCCTTGGCATTTCTTCTGTGTAGGGGTGGAATTGTGAATGCTCAAACACAGAACAGTGTAACAGACGATCAGATACTGACCGTTCAACTGACGCTCTCCGGTGCGCCCTTGTCCTTGCCCATGGTAGATCTTCGGACCGGAAACGGATCGCTGACGCTCCAATTTGATCACGTAGGCGATGAGTTGCAAGACTATGAATATACCATT
This sequence comes from Saprospiraceae bacterium, assembly GCA_044378705.1. Classification (GTDB taxonomy): domain Bacteria; phylum Bacteroidota; class Bacteroidia; order Chitinophagales; family Saprospiraceae; genus M3007. The sequence continues at coordinate 7,080 of JBIPOY010000079.1, read as the reverse complement.
GTTCATTGTGATAGCGACTGGGAACCTTCGGAATTGGATGACAATGAATACATTGATGGGTTTACAGAAGACAGGATTACCAATGTAACCAACGCTTTCAACACATTGGCTCAGTATACCCATTATGCCTTGTCACTGCCCAATGCAAACATGCGTTGGACGCTTTCCGGCAATTATCTACTCAAGGTGATTGACAAAGATGACGATGATCGGGTTGTGATTGTACGCCGTTTTATGGTGGTAGAGCCTTTTTGGCGCATAGAGGCAGAATTCGTACGGACGGTTAAAGTGGACAAACTCAATACCAGCCACGAGATTGATTTTAACATTATCCCCAAAGGGCCCCGTATTTCCAATCCGCAGAACGATGTACAAGTATATGTGCTTCAAAACGGGCGTTGGGACAATGCCATTGGACCTTTAAAACCATTTATTGCGCGCAGCGAGTCACTTTCCTTTGATTATCAGGATGTGGTGGTGTTTCCGGCGGGCAAGGAGTTTCGTTTTTTTGATATGCGGACCTTTGATTACCGGGGCGAAGGGATAAAAATCATCACAGAACAACCGGATAATTATGAGGTTACCCTTCGGACAGATGAATCTCGATTCGATCGTTCTGTTTCGTATCAAGTGGATGCCGACGGTCGTTTTGTGATTGGCAACAACAACTTTAACCAGACACTGCTCCAATGTGACTATGCGAGAGTCCTTTTTTCGATCAGTCACAACATGCCACTGCAAGAGGCGGATGTGTACGTTTTTGGTGAACTGACGGACTGGCAACTAAAGCCGACCTTCAAGATGGAATACAGCCACAGTGCTCGTATGTATTATTGTGAGGCTTTGCTGAAGCAGGGTTACTACAACTATGAATACGTTGTACTGGATCATCACACGGGTGAATTGGACCAAGATGGTTTGGAGGGTAACTGGTATGAAACGGGCAATCAATACACGATATTGGCGTATTTCAGGCCTTTTGGGGCCCGTTACGACCGTTTGATGGGTGCCGTAACGATAAACAGTGCCCGGCAATAGCGTAGTTACGATGCTTGCCCGAACATTACTTTTTCCACGATTTCACAGATAATATGTCCCAATAAAATATGGGCTTCTTGTATTCTGGGGGTAACAGTACTGGGAACGTTGAGCAGAACGTCACAATCATTTTTCATTTTTCCACCCGTGGCTCCGGTCATCCCAACCACCACCATTCCTATTTTTTTAGCCATATCAATGGTATTTAGGATGTTTGGCGAATTGCCGGAGGTGCTAATGGCAATCAAAACATCACCTTTTCGTCCGGCAGCTTCCACCATTCTGGCAAAAACAGCGTCGTAACCATAGTCGTTGGCAACCGCCGTCAGGAAAGATGAATTCACGTGTAATGCCTCTGCGAAAAGCGGCGGTCTGTCTGCAAAGAACCGTCCGGACAGTTCGGCTGCCAAGTGTTGCGCATCGGCTGCGCTGCCACCATTCCCGCAAAAAAGCACTTTTCCACCGGCTTGGAAGGATGTGATGCAATGTTGGGCTACTTGTTCGGTATTGGCGACGAGCAAGTGGTCGGTTAAGATGGCCTGTTTTACGGCAATACTATCGTGGATAGCCTGTAGAACGATTGATTTCATGGGATAAACTTTTTTTATAAAGGTGCATCGTGTTGTCAAGTCAAAAATGTTTGCGAAACTTGCACCATGATGATAGAAACGGAACGCCTATTCTTGGTCGTAGCGGATTTGCCCAAATTGGAGGCCATTGTGTCTGAAGACCAAGAAACACTTTCCACGCTACTCGGCGGGGTGGGTATTGCGGAGCAATGGTTACATTTTCCGGAGGCCATGGTTTGGATGCGTGATTATTTACGGGAGAGTGAAGCGGAGTTGGGGTGGTGGAACTATTTGATCATTCACCGTCAGGAGGGGATGCTAATCGGTTCGGGCGGTTTCAAGGGGCCTCCTTTGTACAACGGGGAGGTAGAGATAGGCTATGAGATAGCGCCGACCTACCAGGGGCAAGGATTCGCCACGGAGGCTGCGCGGGCATGGGTTGATTTTGCTTTCAGCGATCCGATGGTACGGTGTGTGATCGCCCATACCATGGCCGAAGAAAACGCATCAAACCATTTGCTGCATAAGATTGGGTTTCAATGGATGGGAGAAGAGGTGGACCTGGAAGACAGCAAATATTGGGTGTTTCGCCGACAAAAAGTGGGCGAAACACCCTAATAGGCTAGTGATTGGCCACATACAACTCCCCTAGGAGCACATTGCGAGAAATAACAATTCGTTGTACTTCAGAGGTTCCCTCATATATTTGGGTAATTTTTGCATCCCTCATCAGTCGTTCGACGTGGTATTCTTTTACAAATCCATATCCGCCGTGTATCTGTACTGCTTCCACACTATGTTTCATGGCTGCGTCTGACGCGAAAAGCTTGGCCATAGCGGCGGCTTGGTCGTAGTTGAGGTGATGGTCTTTCAGGTACGCCGCTCGGTGCACCAGCAGGCGTGCGGCTTCAATATCAGTGGCCATATCAGCAATTTTAAAAGCGATGGCTTGGTGTTGGCTGATGGGTTTGCCAAATGCATTGCGTTCTTTTGCATACGCGACCGACAATTCGTATGCTCCTGCTGCGATGCCCAATGCTTGAGCAGCGATGCCAATACGGCCACCTGACAGGGTTTTCATGGCAAATTTGAATCCAAAACCGTCTTCTCCAATTCTGTTTTCCTTCGGTACTACTACATCCGAATACATGATAGACGTTGTATCGGAAGAGCGAATACCCAATTTGTCCTCTTTTGCGCCGATGGCGACACCTTTGGAATCGGCCTCCACAATGAGGCAGTTGATACCTTTGTGTGCTTTGTCCGGGTATGTTTGTGCCATCACGAGGTGCACCTTAGAGGTTGCGCCATTGGTGATCCAGTTTTTGGTTCCATTGAGCAGGTAGTGGTCGCCCATATCAACAGCGGTTGTACGTTGGCTGGTGGCATCACTGCCGGCTTCGGGCTCTGAGAGACAAAAAGAACCGATCCATTCCCCCGATGCAAGTTTGGGTAGGTACTTGCGTTTTTGTGCTTCCGTTCCATAGGTTTCAATGCCCCAGCAAATCAGGGAATTGTTGACCGACATGATAACAGAACAGGAATTGTCAACTTTTGAAATTTCCTCCATGGCCAGTACATAGGACAGCGAGTCCATACCGCCGCCGCCGTATTCCGGCGACACCATCATGCCGAGGAAGCCGAGTTCCCCCATCATTTTGACTTGTTCCGTCGGGTAAATACCCTTTGAGTCGCGTTCAATAACGCCAGGTTTGAGTTCGTTTTGTGCAAAATGGCGTGCTGCTTGTTGCACGGCCAAATGTTCTTCGGTTAGGTGAAACATAAATATGGTGGTGGTTGTGGTGATAACGGTATTATTTGGTAAATTACTCAACAACATGCGCTTCTACCGCCTGCAAGACAACCTTGTCCGGTATTCCGGTGCGGTGTACGTATGCCACAATGGAACAGTGCTGGTGTTTCCACTGCTCGGACAAGACCACACTAAAAGTCTTGCTGATCAGCGATCCGCCGACGAGGCCTTCCTGAATGGCATTGCCGGTGGGTTGAGTGACCACATCGCGCAGCACGTGTCGGTGCACATAGTTTTTTACAATCACACTGTGCACATTTTGTACATCAACGATGCTATCTTCTGTGATGACCACCGTGAGTCCAAAGTCGCCGGTAATGGTTGTTTCGGGTGCAATATTGACCCGGATGTCCAGTTGGCGAGTAAGGGTGTCATATTGGTGGATGAGGTAAAGGCCGAGGCCATAATCTTTCCCAAACTCCGCGGTAATGAGCCCCGGCCATTCGGAGGGTGGTGCAACAAACAAAGAGGTGGCATTGGGTGGGGAGAAACGCGCGATGGCAGCGCAGGGTGCGGCCTCAAATGGACCAACAAAATCTGCCAATGCCTTGCCCTCGGAGGTGCGGAAATCGTAAAGACTGCCATTGGCGCCGGCGTAGGGGACAGAAAAATCCGGCGCTGCGTGGTTTGAAATCACGATGAGGTTTTCTTCGCCGTAGGTTTCCTGTAAGTCCACCAGCAGATCCGTACCATCGGGGCAGTTGGAGCATTTAACCCCCGTCAGTTCTTCTACCAGCACTTTTCGGGCACCTACGGAAAGTTCCGGGATAACAAGGTCTTTTTCTGCGCAGCCCCAGAGGCTGATGGCAAGCAATGCAAGGAGAGGAAGTCTGTTTTTCATGGTGTAGTCAACCCAAAAATGTTGTGAAAATCGTTGTTGTATAATAATTAAAAACCATAGTAAAATCAGTAAAATCAGTAAAATAACCGTCGATTACGTGTTTTTAACGCATTTTTTTGCATTAAAATGAAGAATTGACTTGTAATTTCACCCCTGAGAACGCGGGTTCAAATCGACAAATACCGCCGGCGCAATTGATGCCCTCCACCTGTTTCACCCAAGCCAGGCCTATACGGTTGGCTTTGTGGGTGTAGCTGATTTGGACCGTCGGGAAATGCAGACCATCGTATTTTAATTTTTCCGGTGCGACGTTGTCTGTGTCTTGGTGTTTAAGTTTGTACATGTCAGATACAGCAATGAGCCAGTGTGGCGCCATGCCAAATTCCACAACGGCATTTACCCAAGAACCGAATTCCTGCTCTGTGTCGAGGTATTGAGCTTCTATTCGCACTGATTTACGGGAGGAGAATTTGTACAAAAACTCTGCATAGGGCGTTGTGGCATCTACGTAAGTGCCTTTGCCTTGGTACACGAAGATATTGTAGCGCAACAGTTGCAGACCACCGGTGAATTGCCAGATACGTTTGTGTTTCCACGTAAATTCAGGCGTTATTTCACGGTAAAGTTCCGTGCCATCGGGGAACTGAATATCAGAAAAATTGATGCCCACGGCCAATTTTTTGTTCACCTTATAATGTACATCCACTTGGATGGCCTGTTCATCAATTTCCTGCGTAGCAGGGCTGAAACGGGTCGTCAGGCGGTAGGTATTCTGTTTTGCCATGGGGGGCAGGAAATTGATGGGGCCTTGTACGCCGAGGGCAAAGGGGTTCTGGCGGAAAGCAAAGTTGTTGGTGCGTTTGAGTTCCAAGGTAATGCCCAAGCCTTTTTGGGAATAGGCCAAACTGCTGTACACGGAATGGCCTTTTCTGTTTTCAATTTTTCCGGGCACACCTTTAACATTCACGGCGTTGGGGTCATTGATAACGTCGTATGATTTTAGGGCACCTTCCACATACCAGATAAACCGACCGGCGGTGAGTGTATTGTACACCGTTGCAGCGTAGGTATTGTACTGAGCACCAGTACTGTCTTGAGGCGCGTACGTGGCAATGGTATTGACAATTTGGTCCACGGTTTCTTGGGCGTAGGTGCGTCCGACAACACCCAATCCCGGAGCAAGGGTGATATTTTTCGAGGAGTCCGGCTTGACAAATCCTTCTAAGACAGCCCCACGAATCACAGTATTGTACAAACTGAATTGTTGTTTCTGTCGGCCGGTAAAACCTTTTATTTTCCAGTTTTCATTCAACGCATAGCCCACTTTTACCCCCAACATTGCATTGTCAATCATCAACGCACGCTCTTCATACGCACGGTATATCATTCCGGAGCCGATCTGGTCATATAAATAACCTCCTTCGAGTTCTAATTTGCCAACATTCTTGCGGATAAACCAACGCCCAATGCCCTGATTGGTGTATGAATTGCTGGGATTCAACAAATTAGAGTTGTTGAACATGTCAAATCGCATCCCCAAATCGAAACCCCATTTTGAGTAGTTTAGGTTGAGCCAACTTTCGGCGCCAAATTTTTGATAATCGTACTGAGGAATCCCCGGCCCAACGCGCTTGTCGTCGGCAATAAAAAAATTCGCGTTTGTCTGAAGTCCTCCGGTAATCGGACTGTTTTGCTCTTGCGCTCCGGCGGTGAACCCTGTGAGCAGTGACAATAAAGATAGCAGTATCTGTTTTTTCATGTAGAAAACTTTACAAAGTGCGGTGCAAAGGTAGAGCCCCTCGGATGGTTCTCACGTATTTGTCGGGTTGAAATAGTCGCAGGCAGTCAAAAGAAACAAAACAGTAGCAACAACAGTAAGGATGAGGAGAAAAACACCTCAAAAAGAAAAAAAAAACGTGTTGTAAACAGCGCACTTCTTTGAAGGCGTGCCGTTAAGCAACACGTTGTTGAATATTAAACGTAGGTGGCGCCCTATTCTGGCCCACAAAAAGCCCATTTTTTGCCATACAACGGGTATTTTTTGGGTAGTAGCGCTGCTACAGCCTGCAAAAACCCGCTTCGTCCGGCAAAAAATGGTCGCTTTTATTACGGTTGTTGTTATTTTCTCAACATACCACCCAACAAGCTGCCCAGCATATCGCCGGCAGAAGGCTGGGCTTGGCTCTGATTGCCACCCATTACTTGTCCCAAGATAGAACCGATCAGATCACCCATGCCGGTTTGTTGTTGCGCTTGCTGTGCAGAGCCCATCAAAACACCGGCAAGGCTGCCCAGATCGAGACCGCCGGAGCTTTTTGCCTTACCCAAAGCGCTCATGACAATGGGGGCTAGAATAGGCATCAGTTTCATCACTTGGCCCATACTCAGCCCTGAAGATTGTCCGATTTGTTCGGCAGCGACCTCTTGCTGGCCGCCGAGTACGTGCCCGAGAATACCGGATCCATTGGCTGCTTTGGAAAGTCCATCCCCTCCTTGCATCAGACCACCAACCATGCCGAGAACATCGTCGAGAATACTACCATCATGGTCGCGATCCAAGGCTGCGCTGAGTGCTGAAAGTCCGCCTTCAGAAGAGGCGTTGTTGGCCAAACCGCCCAATAATGTGGCGAAAATTCCGTTGGCAGCTTGGGTCGTTTGCTCCGGCGACGCGCCTACGTGTTCACTGAGTTGTCCCACCATATCGGGAGAAAGCTGGCCTTGCAGCATACTTAAGATATCCATATTTGAAAGGTCGTTTTAAAATAAAAAAAGATGTTTGTTGTTTAGAAAGAAAAAAGGTAGCTGGTTGTCACGAGTAA
>JBIPOY010000396.1:0-3568 GCA_044378705.1 Saprospiraceae bacterium | reverse complement strand
GGCGTGTGGTCGGACGCTTGGCATTAACTAACTACTTTTGTGGTTATAAAAATCATCGTACATGAAAAAAGCAAGATTTTTGGTATTGTGCTGCGTGCTGGTGGTGACAACTCAATCCACGTACGCCCAGATGCGTGGCTGGGAGGTTGGCGCTTGGGCAGGCGTGTCGAATTATTTTGGTGATTTGAACACCAGTGGCCGTATCAATCGGCTTCATCTCGCCGGTGGTATTGCCACGCGGTATAATTTCAACGACCGCTTGTCCTTTCGATTCATGTCAAGTGTCACAGAAGTAAGTGCTTCTGATGCTGATTCTGATAATCCTTTCGAGCAAAAACGCAATCTTTCGTTTAGAAGTACGATTGTAGATGGTACGGCGCAGTTGGAGTTTAATTTCTTACCCTATGTGCATGGTTCGCGTGATTTCTTTTTTACCCCTTATTTATTGTTGGGGCCCTCTATCTTCCACTTTGATCCGAAAGCGGATTTAGGCGGCAAGACCTATCGGCTGCGCGATTTGGGCACCGAGGGGCAGTTTCGTGGGGAGGAATACAGCACAACCCAAGGTGCTATTGCTTATGGCATGGGCTTCAAAATGGATATCAGTTACCGTTGGAGTGTGAATATAGAATTCAGTGCGCGCAAGCTTTTTACCGATTATATAGACGACGTACATGGTGAATACGCGGATATCCGTGACATCTTTGCACAACGCGGCCAGATTGCTGCAGCCTTGGCAGACCGCTCCGGCGACCCGCCCATTGGCCTTCCGGGTCGGCAGCGAGGCAATGGCAAAAACTCGGACGCTTATGTATTGCTGGGTGCTGGGGTCAACTATTATTTTGGTCAGATTCGTTGTCCGAGTATGTTGCGTTGAGCTACAGATCAAGAAAGTCGCCGTTTGTAGTCTTTGTACCCAAATCGCCGCAGGACATCTAGCTTGTCGTTGGTACGCAGGATAGCGATGCTGGGGTGAGTGACACCATTGAAGGTGCTGGTTTTTACCATGGTGTAGTGCATCATGTCTTGAAAAACAATTTTCTGGCCTATTTTCAGAGGTTTTTCGAAGGCGTATGCTGCTAGGAAGTCACCGCTGAGGCAGCTGACACCACCGAGTCGGTATAAGTTTTTACCACTGGAAATATCTGCATGGGCACCTTGAACACCGGGTCTGTAGGGCATTTCGAGGGTATCGGGCATGTGTGCGGTAAAAGATACGTCAAGGATGGCTGTTTTTACGCCTTTGTTGTTGACAATGTCGAGTACGGTGGAAACCAGCACACCTGTTTCCCAAGCAAAAGCGCTGCCGGGTTCTAAAATAACCTGAAGGTTGGGATAACGAGACTTGAATGCTTTGAGTAGTGTGATCAGGTGGTTGACGTCATATCCCTTTTTGGTCATCAGGTGCCCGCCGCCGAAATTGACCCATTGTAGTTTTGGTAAAAACGCTCCGAATTGATGTTCAAAGACGTCGAGTGTTTTTTCTAGGTCGTGGCTGGTACTTTCGCACAGGGTATGGAAGTGAATTCCTTCTATGCCTTCCGGCATGGCGCCCTTGAATTGCTCTATGGGTACGCCGAGTCTTGAGCCGGGTTCAGCGGGGTTGTAAAGTGCCGTTCCGACAGGAGACCAGCCTGGATTCACCCGAATACCGGGGCTTATTTTTTCCGGATAGGCCAAAACTTTTTTCCCAAAACGCCGCCATTGAGAGAGTGAATTAAACGTGATATGACTGGAGCACCGGAGTATTTTGGAGAATTCCCGTGGTGCGTATGCCACCGCGTAGGTATGCGCTTTTGTGCCCATTTCTTCCTGACACAGCATGGCTTCATGAAGAGAAGAGGCGGTTGCGCCGCTGATGTATTCCCGTAAAATGGGGAATGCGCTCCACATGGCAAAACCTTTGAAGGCCAGAATTATTTGAGCACTACTCTCCTGTTGTACCCGGTCAATAATTTGCAGGTTGTGGCGCAGGAGGCTTTCTTCCAAGACGAAACAAGGGGAAGGGATCTTCTTTAAATCCATTAGAAAGGGAATATTGGGTGAAAAATAAGTAATTAGGACAGTTTTACCTCTACGGCGGTTACCCCTTTTTTGCCGCGTTTGGTTTCAAAAAGAACGGAATCACCTTCATTTATTTTATCCAGCAAATCTGAAGAGTGGACAAATACTTCTTTTCCGGAGATGTCTTCTTTGATAAAACCGAAGCCTTTTTTGGGATTGAAAAATTTTACAGTTCCTTTGTACATGGCTTGAATATTTTTGGTCACAAAAGTAGGCTTCGCGGGGAGAATTACACCTTTTACGTTGAAAGGAGATGTGGTAGCAACAAAAATGGTTTACATCCCCTCCGAACATTTCGAAATTTTTAAAGAGCGCTTGGACCAGGGAATAGTCCGGGTGACGATTTGTTCTATTTTCGTCGTATTCGTTTCAGGCCAATTTCTTTAACGGGTTGTAATACCAATGGGGCTTCTTCCAGTTCTACGGAATCTGAGTCGAGCCCAAACCAGTTTTTGGGCGAGGAAACCCATTTTTTTACAGACAAATAGATAGACAAGATGAACTGTTCCCGCCATGGAAGTTCGTTTTCGTTGGACAAAAACTCTTGGATGATGACAAATCGAAAATCGCCGGTGGGGTATTTGCAGCTTTGCGTATGGTAGCGAGAATACACGGTTAGTTCTTCATTTTCGACGAGGTCTTCCACCACTTTTTTCATAAAAACGTTCATGCGCTGCTGAACGCGAAAACCGAGCTTAAAATTGACCTTATACACATCGTCGCTGGCGATGGTGTTTACATCGTATTCCATCGTATAGGGTTCATCGGTGGTTTCGATGTGGACAAACCAATAGACGTCGGCGCGTTTGGGTTGGGTTTGGAGGATGGAATAGAGAACTTTTTCCTCGATTTTATTGTGGTGTTTGGCGCTGCTGAGGAACACGAGGTTGGTGGCGTATTTGGGCAGACTCTCGTCGTTGCTCAATACGATGAGTTGGTCGAGGTAGTCACGGATGGGCAGTTCATCCGAATAGCTTTGTCGGATTCGTTTGGCATTTACCCACAAGAGCATGGTGCCGAACAGCAAACCGGCCATCCCCACGGTGACATAGCCTCCTTCCAAAAATTTTGCTGCATTGGCGATGAAGAAAACACCTTCCAACAGGACATAAAATACCAACATAGACCAAATCACGATCGAGTTGACGCGTTTTACCACCAACCAGTTGACCAATAATATGGTGGTACAGAGCATGGCTAGTACGATGGCAAGACCATAAGCTGCTTCCATTGAAGTGCTGTTTTGAAAAATCAACACGACTCCGATACAACCCAGCCAAAGGAATGTGTTAACGGCGGGAATGTAAATTTGCCCCTTTAAATTGGTGGGGAATTTAACGGTCATTTTAGGCAATAAACCCAAGCGCACGGCCTCCGATACCAAGGTAAATGACCCGGAAATAAGGGCCTGACTGGCAATGATAGCGGCCATCGTAGCAATGATAACGCCGGGCCATAGGAACCAATGGGGCATCATCCCGTAAAAAGGGTTTTCATCCAATGT
>JBIPOY010000395.1:0-3574 GCA_044378705.1 Saprospiraceae bacterium | reverse complement strand
TGGTCTATTGAACCGTAGGTTCAAGGGCGGTAATTATCCTTTTAGAGTACCCAATCCGGTGATGTCACGCACTTCACGCAGCGTTTGTTGGGCGCGTTTACGCGTTTCAGCACTGGCGTCTTGGATTTGGCTTTTCACTGTTTTTTTGTCGGCTTGCAGGGCATCAAATTGTTCGCGGAAGGGGTTGATGAGTCCCACAACAGCATTGGCAACCGACTCTTTCAAGTCAGAATACTTGAGAGCACCGGCCGTATAATCGGCCATGAGAGCATCGTGGGCCTCCATGCTGTTGCAGGCACGCAAGAGTTCGAACAGATTTTTCACCCCTGTGCTCATAGCGCCGTTGGAGGGCTCCCCGGTATCCGTCACGGCAGATTTTATTTGTTTTCGTACACGATTTTCTTCGCCGAAAAGATTGATATAATGCTTTTCGCCGAGGCTTTTGCTCATTTTTTTGTTTGGATCTGCGGGTGACAGGATTTTTGGTGTTTCGGTAAAAAGTGGTTCCGGGTGTGTAAAATACGCTTTGCCAAACTGGTGGTTGAAACGTTGGGCGATGTTGCGAGAGAGCTCCAAGTGTTGCTCTTGGTCTTTACCTACAGGCACATAATCAGCGTGATAGATCAGAATATCAGCAGCCTGCAGTACAGGATAGGCAAAAAGTCCGAGGCTCACAAAAGCGTCTTTGTCTGTTTCTCGCAGTTGATCCGTTTTGTCTTTGAACTGCGTCATGCGGGTAAGTTCGCCATAGCTGGTGGTACATCCCAAGATCCACGACAACTCGACATGTTCGGGTACAAGACTTTGGATAAACAGGTTTTCAGGTTTTATACCGCAGGCAAGCAGATAAAACACCATTTTCCAAGTATTTTCACGCAATTGTATGGGGTTGTACGGCATGGTCATGGAGTGGTAGTCCACCACGCCATAGAAACATTTGTACTCGTCTTGCAGGCGCACCCAATTCTGAACAGCCCCAAAGTAATTGCCAAGGTGTAAATCGCCGGTGGGCTGGATACAGGAGAGTACGGTTTTCATGGGCAAGTTGCGATAACGGAAATTTCGATGTTGACGAATCTGGGCAATTCGGCTACTTGGACCAGCTCTCTTGCCGGGGCGAATTCTGGTTGGAAATACGTGCTATAAACAGCATTGATACGGCCGAACATGTTCATGTCTTTCACAAAAACAGAGGCCTTCAGTACTTTTTCCAAGCTGCTGCCGGCAGCTTCTAGGATAGCCTGCACATTTTGCAGCACACGATGGGTTTCGGATTCGATGTCATCAAGCACCAATGCTCCGGTAATGGGGTCGAGCGCAATTTGGCCGGAGACAAACAACAGGCCATTGAAGGCATTGGCTTGGTTGTAAGAGCCAATGGGCAGTGGTGCGTTGGGCGTATGGATGATTTTTTTCATCATATAGCGGTGCATGACCATGAACGGTACGAGGTAGTATCCACGTAGATCGTCAAGGTTTTTTTGAAGAACAAGAAAAGCCCCATGGCGTCCTGCGTAAACAGGACTTGGAGCCTTCTCTTGAAACGAAAGAATACTACACGCTAAGCGGCAGCGGCTTCACTGTTTTCTTTAGACGGAATGAGCACTTGCCCACGGTAGTAAAGATCGCCATCAACAGAGTAGGCGCGGTGAAGACGGTGCGTAGCACCCGTTGTTTTACAGGTGGCGAGCGTTGGAGCTTCCGTTTTGTAGTGTGTGCGACGAGCGCGCTTGCGACGTTTGGAGTGTCGCCATTTTGGATTTGGCATAACTTATTTTCGTTGCGGTTGTATTTTTATTTGAATACAACGCCTTATTAATCACTTAGTTATCTTTCAAGTTTTTCAGTTCGTCCCAGACACTTGGTTCTTCGCCATCTTCGTGGGCACCACCGAGGTGTTTCAGTACTTCGAAATTACAAGGCGGGTTAGGGTCGTCTTGGCAATCGTACACATTGGTAATGGGCAATGCCAAAACGGCGAATTCGTACAAGTACTTTGCCACATTGAAATCCGATGCATCCCGATCAATAAACACCACTTCATCTTCTTCGTCCAGTGCTTCATCGCCGTACTTTGCGATCAACTCCCTTGCGTCTTCTACGGGCAAATTGACTTGAGCTGTACAACGATCACATTCCACCCGCACATAACCCGTAAATTGAAAATCAAACAGCAGCATATCTGAACGCTTGTCGAGATCAACCTCGAAATCAAAGGACGCTACCTCAATCGGTGAATTTTCGAACTGAGCAAAAAATGCTGTATCGACGGAGAACTTGAAGTGGTGTAACCCAGATTTCAAGCCTTGTACCGGAATGGAGTAGGCGACAAATGCGTTCATTGTCTGATGCGGTTTTTCAAAACGGGGGGCAAAATTACGAAAGACCTCTGAGCTTGCCAAGTAAAATAAAATAAAGCTACAAAAAAGTTCTCAAGGCAAGGTTAGGCGGCAAAGTAACCCTGTTTTCAATTTCGCATCTTTGGGCAAAGATGCTAGGGCGAGCCATGGTGGGTAACATGATGCCCATTGGCCTACGCACCGCATGAAACAGCTTGTCACATACGTATTTATGAAACAACTTATTTACTTTTGCCGCTGAAAAATTTGCAGACAAATACGATTTCGTTGCGTGATTGTTTGTATCTTTGAAAGAGGGGTTCTTGTAACCAACGTATTTCTTCCCAAAAAGACCAGTCGATATTTTGCCCAACCTTGATTTCAACATTGAGTTTTTGAAAGGCGTAGGACCTCAGCGTGCGGATACCCTGAAGACGGAGTTGGGTATTTTCACCTGTCGTGACCTGTTGTTTCATTTTCCCTTTCGCTATGTGGATCGCACCAAATTCCACAGCGCCCGGGACGTACACCAGGAAGGCGAAACGGTGCAGCTTCGGGGGGTTCTCCGCCGCCTTGAAACCCTGGGGGAAGGCCGAGCCAAGCGATTGGTTGGTACGCTGCGCGACGAAACGGGGGCAATGGAGTTGGTCTGGTTTCAAAGTGTTCAATGGCTTGAAAAGTCGCTGCAAGTGGGCAAGGAGTACATTGTTTTTGGTCGGGTCAATGCGTTCAACGGCCGATTCAATATTACACACCCCGAAATGGAGGAGGCTGCTGCAGTGGAGGGGGCAGCTCCGGCCCGCACCTTTGACCCGGTATATCCAAGTACCGACAAATTGTCGCAGAAGGGCCTCGATGCCAAAGGTTTGCGCAAGCTCGTTCGGTCGCTGCTCGACGCACTTACGCCCGCAGATTTGCCTGAAACCCTTCCGGATTATTTGCTGGAACAGTTTAGGCTAAACAACCGCTGGGCGTCTGTTTCAAGCATTCATTTTCCTGAAAACCAGCAGGAATTAGATGCCGCTATTCGCCGGATAAAATTTGAGGAATTGCTGTTTTTACAACTCCGTATTTTACAACTCCGCACGCGGCGAAAAGATGCAATTCGCGGCTTTCTTTTCGATAAAATTGGCGATTACTTTCATAATTTTTACCGGCAAAAACTCCCTTTTGAGCTCACGGGCGCCCAAAAAAGAGTGCTCCGGGAAATTCGGGCAGACCTTGCCGTGGGGAAA
>JBIPOY010000394.1:0-3576 GCA_044378705.1 Saprospiraceae bacterium | reverse complement strand
GGCTTCCGCGGTGGCTCTTGGCTCAACGTTACCGACATCATGCAGGTCTCGGACCGCATCTTCGCTGGCATTTCGTACTCCAGCGGGGACAACGACATCGGCTTCCGGGCTGTACGTCGTTAGCCGGTAGCCGCGGGGGCTAGGGGTTTGGTTTTTGGGGGTTTGGGGCTGGCCGCAAAAAAAATAATTTTCTGATATCGTTTATAGTCAACACAGTGTGGTTGTGAATGAAGTGTGATTGCAATTAAATCATCGTAACTGGTTAGGTGGCACGCTGTCTGGCCCAAAAAGGCCCATTTTCCGCCATACTTCGCAGATTTTTTTGACCGTAGCGCTGCTACGGCCTACAAAAATCCGCTTCGTCTGGCAAAAAATGGTCACTTTTTTGTCTCAGACGCGACCACGCTAACCAGTTACAAATCATCAAAATCACTTTACACAAAGACTAAAACAGAAAGTGGTGTTGTCGTTTTATGCGGCAAGGGAATCGCAACAGTGCGGAGAGGAGGCAACGGGGGGGTCGTCGTATTGGATCGGCGACGAAGAAGATGGTACAGATGAAGTAGCATTGATAAATGAGGAGTGCCTCGGAAAGCCGAGGCGCTCCCTTATTTTACAAGCGCTTCAACGTCGGCTTGAGTTTTTTTCGCCCGAAGGGGTTACCCTTGAATGGCGGGCATAACAAGATCGAGGCCATCTATCGCCCAAAATGTGTGAAAACGGCGCTTTATCTAAAACCTTTTGGCATACCCATTCCTGGCGGCATACCCATTTTACCTGCCGGCATATTGGCAAATTGGTGCATCATTTTGCGCATTTGTTCAAAATTTCGAACAAAGAGATTGATTTGATCCAGCGACTGTCCGCAACCCTTGGCGATTCTTTTTTTGCGGTTGAGGCTCATCATTTCAGGATTGGCGCGTTCTTGGGGAGTCATACTTTGGATGATGGCTTCCACGCGTACGAGGGCTTTTTCATCAATAGGAGCGTCTTTCATGGCTTTTGACACACCGGGGATCATGCCCATAAGTGATTTTAAATCGCCCATCTTTTTAATGGTCTGCATTTGTGCGAGGAAGTCGTTGAAGTCAAATTTATTTTGCTTCATTCGTTTTTCCAATCGCTTGGCTTCGTCTTCATCGAAGTCCATTTGCGCCTTTTCTACCAGGGACACAATATCGCCCATGCCTAGAATTCGCTGGGCCATACGATCGGGATAAAAGACATCGAGCGCCTCGAGTTTTTCGCCTTGCGACGAAAACTTGATGGGTTTTCCGACGGTGTATTTGATGGAGAGCGCGGCACCACCGCGGGTGTCTCCATCCAACTTGGTGAGAACGACCCCGTCGAAATTAATGCGGGCATTGAATGCTTCGGCAGTATTGACAGCATCTTGTCCTGTCATGGCATCCACCACGAAGAGCGTTTCAGTGGGTTGAAGCGCGCTTTTAATATTTTCGACTTCCTCCATCATCGCCGTATCCACGGCAAGGCGCCCTGCCGTATCCACAATGATCACATTGTGGCTGTTGGCTTTGGCATACGCGACGGCATTGCGGGCAATATCTACCGGATTTTTATTCTCAATTTCTTTGTAAACAGCCACTTTGATACTGTCTCCGAGTACCGTCAACTGGTCTATGGCTGCCGGGCGATACACATCGCAAGCGACGAGCAGGGGGTTCATTTTCCGCTGCTCTTTGAGGTATTTGGCTAATTTTCCACAGAAGGTCGTCTTACCGGAGCCTTGCAAGCCGGCTACGAGTACGATACCCGGGTTGCCCTTCACATGGATACCCACGGTTTGTCCGCCCATCAGTTCGGTCAATTCGTCCATGACGATTTTGACCATAAGTTGACCGGGGTTAACGTTTTTCAGGACATTTTCCGTTCCGAGTGCTTTTTCTCGCACTTTATCGGTAAATTCCTTGGCAATTTTATAATTCACATCGGCTCCTACGAGTGCCCGACGGATTTCCTTGATACTTTCGGCAACGTTTAGTTCCGTGATTTTGTGGGTACCACTGACCACCTTAAAAGCTGATTCGAGGCGGTCGCTTAGACTTTCAAACATATTCTATTCGTGTAAATGGTAAAATCAATGAATGGGTTACAGGGGACAAAGGTAGCATGAAAAGTAGCTTAGTGCGGCGGAAAATTACACAAAATGGGCATGCTTGTTCCATTTGCGCAATTGGTTCAACAGGGCAGCGAAATCTTTGGGCAATTCTGCCTGAAATTCCAATCGTTCCTCTGTTGCGGGGTGGTTGAGTTTCAGACGTGCCGCATGTAAGCTGGTACGCTCCATAATAGGCCGTTCATCATCGCTGAATTTGCCTGATTTATAAGATTTCCCTTTTATTTCGGAGAGCATAAAGCCCGGCCGGCGGCCATACAACGCATCCACGGCGAGGGGATACCCGATGCTTTGAAAGTGTATCCGAATTTGGTGGGTACGCCCTGTCTTGATGAGCACGTCTGCCAGGGTGAATCGTTTGAATCTTTCTGCCACGCGGTAGAATGTCAGGGAGGGTTTTCCGGTCATCCGAATGGACATTTTACCCGGAATACTGGCATGTTCGCCAATGGGTTTGTCTATTTCACCTTCTTCGTGGTGCAGTTCACCTTCAACCAGCGCTGTATAATATTTATCCGCTGTATGGTGTTCCATTTGCATGGACAAGTGTCGGTGGGCTGCTTCCGTGCGTGCGAAACAGAGAATTCCACTTGTTTCCCGGTCGAGGCGGTGCACAATAAATACTTTCCCATATTTTCGCTCCAACTGGGCATGAAGGCTGTCTTTTTCGCCATTTCTGTCGGGTATGGTCAGCAGTCCGGCCGGTTTATTGACCACCAGCAGGTACTCATCTTCGTGTAGTAGTTCGTAGTTCATTTTGTCGTTTTTACCTTTCAGCCTTTCCCCTCAAAGACAATTTTGAAAATTCTTTCACCCGTCTGAAATAATGGGCAATAACAATACTTCCCGGATAAACACCGTCTGTATTGGGGTGATTAATACGGCCGTTGTGTATTGTTTCCTGTATTTTTTTTCGTTTCGACACCATTTTACCAAAATGGCGATAGAAAGAAAAATGTGCGCGTACAATGGCCCATATTGCTCTATACTGTCCTTTTACGGCATACCGGAAGCCGGCAACCCCATCCAATATCAAACGGGTGGGAATCAACCAGAGCAACTTAGACCAGGTTTCGTTTTTCAGCAGTGAATACAGACTGTTTCGAAAGTTTAAATATACTTTTAACGGGCTTTCGTAATCGAGTGTTCCGCCGCCGAGGTGGTACACCACCGATTGAGGGAAACACCAGACTGAATACCCTGCGCGTTTGAAACGCCAACAAAGATCAATTTCCTCATTGTGGGCAAAGTAATCACCGTCGAAACCATCAAAACGGTGAAAGAGTTCAGCGCGGACGAAAAAAGCCGCCCCGGCCGCCCAAAAGCAAGGAATCGCCGTGTCATATTGGCCGTGATCCACTTCACGTTGCGTGAAAATACGGCCTCTACAAAACGGGTAGCCCAAGAAATCCAGCCAACCGCCTGCAGCTCCGGCATGT
>JBIPOY010000393.1:0-3577 GCA_044378705.1 Saprospiraceae bacterium | reverse complement strand
TTCCAATGCTATTTCGTTGAAAAACAACGCTTCTTTTACCGTTGGCCAGCCCTTTGTCGGCAGCAGCGTGTCGGAAACAAATTTTTCGCTGTCCGGTTTTTGGTCGCGTTTCTTGTTGCCCCCGGCGCCTCCGGTGGTGATTGCCAGCGAAGGCGACTTGGAAGACAGGATACAGATCAACTGGATTCCTGATCCGTTGTCGCCTTCTGCCACTATTTTCAGACTTTTTCGCAATGGAGCCTTGTTGGCCACCGTGGACGGCGATACCTACTCCTTTATTGATTTTAACGTCATCGCCGGCAAATTTTACACCTATGAAGTGCGTGCCGTTAACCTTTCCGGGGAAGGCCGTCCCGGATATGCGCTGGGTTTCTTAAACCCCAACGGTGTGGTGACGGGGCAGGTAAAATCGCTCAATGGCAACCCGGTTCCGGGTGCCATTGTAACGGTTTCGCCCACCATCGGCACAGCAGCCATTTTTGGGGGCGATGATATGGCATTTGCCGATTATTCCCCAGTTTTTCCACGCACGCAATTCACCCTGTCTTGCTGGGTAAAATTGGATGCCGGCAACGACGAGACATCTGTTTTTGACCTCGGCAGTACCATCTCCAAAAACTGGTGGCTGCATACGCTTCCCGCCGCTTCAGGCAAGGGTGTCCGCTTCGGTCTGGGCAACGGCGTGGGCAGTGTGACCAACCTGGATTACACGTTCCCGACAGAAACAGCCAACGACTGGCACTACATCGCCGCCACCTACAATGGCGCCTCTGTGTTGTTATACGCCGACGGTGAACTTGTACAGACGGCTGTTGCCAGCATTCAAACAGACAGTATCCCCTTGTACGTGGGCCAAAAGGCCGATGGGACAGCTTCCTACAAGGGAAAGTTGGATGAGCTGCGTTTCTTCAACCGCCAGCTCGCCCAAACGGAAATCCAAATGTTTATGAACCGTACGGTGGCGCCGGATGCCAGAGGGCTGGTCAATTATTGGAAATTTGACGAAGGGGTGGGCTCCAAATCTTTTGACCTGACGGCCACGAAGAAAAAACTGTATTTCTGTGGCACCGGTTGGACCACCGACAAGCCGGATGTTGTGAACGCCGGTTTGTCGGACGAAACAGGTTTTTACGCCATCCCGGGCATCAACTATGGCGGTGGCACCACCTTTACCGTCAGGCCGATCAAGAGCTCCTATTACAACCAGTCGCTCGAATTCAATGCTGTCAACAGCCAGTACGTAGAGTTGACGAATTTTGATTTGTCCGACAGTTCAACGGTAGAGGTGACGGTAAAGGCTTTTGATTTCTCCGGTAGCCAGTGTATTTTGACCAAGCAAAATGGTGGAACGACCCATTTCGGCTTGCACTTGAACAGTGGGGATATTATGCTGGAAATGGGGGGCAATGCCTACAATTTTGGCGCATTGGGCATGGGTTTTCACCGTTTATCTTTTGTCATGGATCAGACCGGCGGCGGCAGTTCGGTGGCGGTTACTTTTTACAAAGACGGAGCCCTGGTGGGTTCGCATACCTTTACGGGTGTATCAGCCGATTTTTCAGGGGGTAGCCCCTGGACATTGGGTGCGCGCCGCAATGGCAGTGCCTTGCAGAATTATTTTTCGGGCTTGATAGACGAAGTAGCATTTTTCAGCAGTACGGTGCCATTGCCCGCCTTACAGGCTGCTGCCAATATCGGCACAGACCTCTCGCGCAGCGACCTGAAGTACTACTTTCCCCTCAATGAAGGCAGCGGAACCAAGGTCAAAGACTACGGTACGGCACTTTCCGGCGAGGGTATCAATTACGGCGCAACCTTCAGTACGCTTGCCGCAATCATGCAGGAAGAGCCCCACAAATTTTCTCCTTCCACACGATTGGTTACGTTGGATCCTACCAACACCAGCGTGGATGGAGTGGATTTCACCGACCAAAGTACAGTGCCTGTGAGCGGTTACGTCCGCTTTGAAAACACGGATTGTTTTCAAAAAGGGGTGGAAATACTGGTCAACGGGATCCGCAACTCCCCCCCGATTTTTACGGACAAAGACGGGTATTTTTCCATTGAGTTTGAGCCGGGCGCATCAGCTGTTCTAACACCGGTGTTCAACGAACACACCTATTATCCTGCCTTTTGGGAAATAAACAACATCGCCTCGCCGGTGGCGGGGGTGCTGTTCCGAAACCAAGTAAAACGCCACATACAAGGCCAAATGGCCGGCAACGCCATCTGTCGAAAAAGTGTTATTCCTGAAGGCGCGATTGTGAAAGTCAAGGTGGAAACCCTCGATGGCTGCTACTACCGCGAGCAACAATTGGTGACAGCCGACGGTAAGTTCAAGTTCAGCAACCTGCCACCCCTGCCTTTTACAGTGGCCGTTACAGAACACTCCAACAACGTCATCTACAATTATTTCCAGTTGCAAGGCGGCAAAGCGGTGGACCTAACCGATTTGAGCGATACCACCGATTTTATTTACTACTCCCAACCGGAAATCGAAATGACGCCCCTCGATACCAACTTGTGCGGATCTCCGATGTTGGAACAGGGGGTGAAATATACCACTGAAATCAAGGTGTACCAGGCATACGATGGAGGCCGTTGTTACTTGGATACTGCGTCTTTGCGCATAGACAACAGCATCGCCAATCTTCCCCCTTTTGATACCTTGATGACGGTGGGTAAGCTGAAATACAAGTTTACGGCCAGTTTTCCCAACATCACGACGCCGTACACCAAATCTATGACCATCCTCGCGAAAGCCAACGCCAGGGAAAATACGTTTTCTGCCTCGGCGGTGATCCTGGGCAAAAGACCGCGTCAGGTGAATTTTACCTCCACCTCGCCGTCTATCCCGCTGATGATTTTGCGGGATCCACCGGGTGATGGATCCAGTGCCACCATTGAGAAGGGTACAACCGTGTGCAACGGCTGGTCTATTGGTACATCGGCTGCTGCCAAGGTTAGTACAGGGATAAAAATGAGCTTGGGGAATACCACCGTGGTATCAGCGGGGGTTGGTGCGGAAGTAGAAACCAAAACCGAGTTGAAAAACGAACTCGAAATGGGCGCGAGTATCACCACAAAAGGTAATTTTAACCAGTCTGCCGAGGTGTGTCTGACGGCCAACGAGACGATCTCCACCTCCAGTGACGGGGTTATTTTTGGCTCCGATGCAGACGTGTATGTCGGCGGAACCCTCAACCTGCTTTTTGGTATCACAGATGATTTGCGCTACGACACGCTCAATTGCAGTTATTTTATCAAACCGGACCTGATGGTGTTTCCCGACAAGTTCGCTTCCACGTTCTTGTATTCCGGGTACCAGATCAGAAAAGTGGTGATTCCGAACCTGGAATTCATTGGGGATACGACATCTGCTAATCAGTGGAAGGCCATTTTGGAGCGCAACGAAACCCTTAAAAAAGCCGCTACTTTTGAGAAAAACCTGACGTTTGACGCGGGGGTAACCTACGAAAACTCCACCACCACGGAAAACACCAAGAGTACTACTTATGGTTTTGGCGTGGATATTTCAGCCTCAGCTTCATTAGATTTGGGCTTGTTCTTAAATGGT
>JBIPOY010000392.1:0-3583 GCA_044378705.1 Saprospiraceae bacterium | reverse complement strand
GATTGGTCGCTGACATTACAAAAGCGCCAAAGCCATTCAACGGATTTGGCCCGGGAAGACACCCAATGGTAGTCGTGCAATTGTCAATAAAAGCACCTTCCAAACCTTGTCCGGTTTGACAGTTCGTAGGAAATACTGCCATATTGAGGTTGGTACTGCCGGCAATAAAACCAAAGAAACGCGGGTTTTCTAAGATAATGTCATCGTGACAGAGGCTGTTGGGAGCACCCGGTGGAAGCGGAATATTGTTTAGTCCGGTAAGCCCATCCAAATTACAATTGATACAGGATTGTGCGCAGGTAGAAGAGGCATTGCCCAAACCAGGGCAGGCAAACAAGCCTTGTGCTTGCAGTCGGAGCGCAAAAAGACCGAAAAAAAGCAGGCAAAGAAGTAGGATTTTTTTGTTCATAATCGGCAATAATATAGTGAGAAATTGAAATGGGATCAAACAAAAAAACAGGTAAAACTGCCTGTGACGACTTTCCTTTGGTAAAAAGAGCCACCATTGACGATTTCAAGAAATAAAGGTACCGATAATTTATAGCCCGTATAAAAAAAAGGCCACTATGTCGCGAAACGCAAATAAAAAGATGGCATCATACAATTAGTCAAAAGGTTGCGCGTGCTCACCGGCTTCATCCAACACTGCGTCCGAGAAACGCTTGATTTGCGCGGCATCTCCCAATACGATGACGTGCATATCCGGTTGTAATACCACATCCGCTTTGGGGTTGAGTTGATACCTGCCATCGGGAAATCGCAACCCGACAATGGGTATGTCTGTCACCTTTAGAACACCACCTGCTTCAATGGATTGCCCATGAAACTGTTTTTTAAAGTCTTCGACAGCGATTTCTTCAAAAACAACTTGATTGGCGCCCATATTGGAAATTAAGGTAAAAAACTCAACCAGATCGGGTTTGTTGACCAAGGTAGCCATATAAAATCCGCCAATGCGTTCGGGCATTACAACATGGTTGGCGCCGGCCCGCAGTAGTTTTTTTTCATCAGCAGCATTGTTGAGCCTGCTGATAATTTTCAAACCCGGATTTATTTGCCGGGCAGACATGACTACAAACAAATTGCTGGCATCCAAGGGCAACGTCACCACCAAAGCAGCGGCATGTTCGATACCCGCCTCAATCAGCATGGCATCTTCGGTGACATCTCCCTCCAAGTACAAGAAGGCGGTTTCTTTTTGCAACAAATTGATTTTTCCGGGATCAATTTCTACAATGACGAATGGTGTCTGTTGTTTGGTCAATTCCCGGCAAACTTCGATGGCATGCCGCCCATAACCACAAACAATGGTGTGTTGACGCAACTGATGAATTTGCTTTTTCATATAATAATCAAAGAAAAAAGCGTGAACCTCCGTCTCAGAAAAAATGCTGACCAACGTAGAGACGGCATAGGCGAAAAAACCAATGTTAAAGATGATCAGGAAAGACGTGAATACCCGACCCGGAAAACTCAAGGGGATCACCTCGCCGAAACCAACGGTTGAAATGGTGACCAAACTCATGTAATACGCGTCAAACCAAGGTGTATGCTCAATGAACCGATAGCCCAAAGTACCCACCAACACAGCAAATACAATCATCCCAACGGCAACCCTCAAACGAAGAATAGCACGAAGCAAATGCTCCATCCGATCCTTCCGCACATACTTTAAATTTGGGGCGCGGAAAAACCACAAACTCAGTCGCAACAAATTGAAGACAAAGGTCATGTTACAAAATTACCGAAAAAAATTGGTAACTGGTTGGGGGGTCGCGTCTGTGACAAAAAAGTGGTCATTTTTTGCCAGACGAAGCGGATTTTTGCAGGCCGTAGCAGCGCTACGGTCAAAAAAATCTGCGACGTATGGCGAAAAATGGGCCTTTTTGGGCCAGACAGCGCGCCCCCTAACCAGTTACAAAAAATGGTAACTGGTTGGGTGGTCGCGTCTATGACAAAAAATGAATATCCGTCAATCAAACACGCCCACAACAATTCCTTGTGTAGATGCAATGTTACGGAGGTTCAAGGGCCGGTTGTTCAGTTGGAGCGGGATGGTTCCGGGGGTAGCAGTCGGAAAATACATGTCCACGCCGTTCAAAAAAGCAAAACCGCCAAAAGCGCCCACAGGGGTCAGTTCTGTTACACCATCGCCATCGTCGTACACAAAGTACGTAATGGCTGTCTTGGTTGCACTGGCGTACTGTGGGGTTGACAAGACGGCGCCGGCAGCCGTCAGGGTATCGCGGCCATACAGTACCGACTGACTGGCGGAAAAGATATTCAGCACAGATTGATTGGCCGTATTGGGTAAGCCTGCTAGGAGAATACCCGCCAGAGAAGGCGGCGGCGGTATGGTGCGCAGGTATACCAACGAATTGAGATGCTTGATGCCTTCCCGAAAATAGTGTACCGTGCGTTGGTTTGGATTGGAAGGTATGGTTACAAATTCAAACGTTGTATTGGCCTTCACATTCTCCGGCCCCCATTGCCCCTTTGAATCCGTGAGGAATACGAAATCAGGAACGCTAGACACCCGGGCGCCTGTGGCGGGGTCAACCTCCCATATTTCGACTTTTGCTGCGGTCAGTGGCGTGTTTTCACCAAAAAACAACACTTTTCCAGAAATACATACGAGGGGGCCCTGGACCTTGATCACGGTGGTTTGTGGCGGGCTTTGGTGAAAAAACTGCCATACAGCAGCGAAAGATTCGGGGCTTGTTGCTACTTGGTAGTGGTCTTGGGCGGGTAGTTGAACATTGGTTGCGCCGGCAATATTGCCGCCTTGAGCGATGGCATCGGCACTACTCCAGATGTTGAGGGTCGGTTCTGTTCCACTAGGGCCAGCCGGGCCGGGTTGAACAGAAGATCCAATGTGTACGTATCCATCCACTTTGGCAGCACGGGCTACATCGGCGAGGTAGGTATAACATACACCTCCTCCGGCGCTGTGTCCGATCAAGCGAACGTGGGTGGCGCCTGTTTGAGACAAAACAGTATCAATAAATTGATCCAGCAAGACCGTATTGTTGGCCGTTCCAAGGCTGTTCCAATCGAAGGCATACAGGAGTTTCCTGTTGTATCCGTTGGTGTGAAAAAGTTGCTGAAACTTTGTCCAAGTATCTCCGGCGGCCAAAAAACCGTGTACCATGACGATTGGATATTGACAGGTATCGCATGCCACCATAGCCACCGGCAGTTCCTGACGGTCGGTTTGGGATAATAAATCAGCTTTGGAGCAAGCCCAAAGGGTACAAATAACGAACAGTAGGGACAATAAACGAAACATAGCGTATGCGTTAGGGTTAATGGTGGATGTGTGGAGAGCAGGATGGCGTTTACTTGGGCGGTGCGAGGTTTGCTCTGTGGTGTTTCTTGCGACGCAATAGTTGGATAAAAAGTTGAGAATAATTTGGAGTACGGTATTTTACTCCAATTACAATCGAATGGCGTGTGACCTTCCGTGATCGAGACGAGAGACGCCATTCACGGTACCGAACCAGATATTTCCGATATTGTCTTCTATGGCACCAAAAATCTGAATGTCGGTTGTGATTTTGACCTTGTCTTTTCCGTCATATTT
>JBIPOY010000391.1:0-3606 GCA_044378705.1 Saprospiraceae bacterium | reverse complement strand
ACCGGATAAATCATTGTGAAAAAACGACCCCTGCAAAACATACGTTTGGAATTGGTGGCATTGTAGCTTTATCTTGTGGTGCGTTTATGGTCAGTTTGTTGATCTGCCGTTCACAAACGCACCATCCCCTGAAAATGGCGCCGATTAAGATCAATATATTCCTCTCTTATGCCCCGGAAGACAGGCGGCAGTTGAATGTTTTGCTGCGGTGGTTGTATCCCATGCGCGATGAAGTGAACCTGTGGTATTACGATCCTCCCCAACAACCCTCCCCGCTTTCACTTCCTTGGAAGATCCTGCTTTTTTGGTATACACCGCCCAACCCCTTGGAAAGATATGCTCGCATACAGGAAGCCCGACGAGAAAATGCCCATATTTATCTGTTCTTACTCAGTTACAAATCACTGAGCAACCATACGGTTGCGGGTGAAGCAACGGTGGCCATTCAGCGGAGGTTGGAGGGTGATGACGTACGGGGCCCGTTGATCCTGCCTGTATTGCTCAGTCCCTGCCGCTGGAAAGAAACCTCTTCCCTTGCCGGTTTCTCGCCCATGGCCGCCGGCAGGCCACTCTCATCGTTTACACCGGAGGAGGAGGGGTATTTGACCATCACAGAAGAACTCTCTGTTAGGGTAAAGGCGCTTCGATCCAGGCGAATCGAAGAAATTTTTTACCAATCACGCCCGGGCGCCAACAGCCACCCGTTGTCAAACACGGCAAGGGGAGACCCTTCCCACCTGGGGGAATTGTCGGAAAAGCTGGATTTTGAAGTATTGGAACCGTTTTATGCCCCGGAATGGCTCGGATGGTCTTTGATTTTTTTCATTTGTATTTCCATTGTGTCCTACTTGATGCCGACACGGATCGCATTACAGGACCGGTACGAAAGAATCAAATCCGCCTCCGACCACGGTTGGGAATACCTCCGGGAGCACCCCATGGTAGCCCCCAAAGACAGTTTCTATTTTCCACCTGCCGACCAATAATGCAAATATTTTTATTCGGGAGGACCATTTGTTTGCCCTATTTTGCCGCACTATTCACCATATCACCACCCGACAACGCATGAAGTACATTATTAGCCTGTTTTTTGCAATCACAAGTCTGTCTGTATTCGCCCAGGAAGACCACCAATTAGAACTTTCTTATCCGGCGATGTCTGGCACGGGCACATTGTTAGGAAAAACCCTGCCCCTTCGTAGTATTTCCCCTAGGACCGATTTCAAGACAGGAAAGCCCGGGAAACTTTTTGAAAAACGGAATTATTTTCTGAAAAACGAGTTGAAAAACGAGCATCCGATGCCGCAAAATGGCGACCCATTGGTGAAGTCGCCCCAATCGGCCGACCGCGGAGGGGGTCCTGAAATTATCCCCGGGTTAAATTTTGAAGGCCTACACGATCCATCCGGCGTTTACCCACCGGATCCGACGGGCGATATTGGCAAAAATCATTACATGCAAATGGTCAACAGCAATGGAGGGGCGTGGTTTCAGGTGTGGGACAAAGAGACCGGGAATACGGTGTATGGTCCGGCACTCACCAGCACCATTTGGGCTCAGGTAGCTTCGGGTAGTTTTGGCGACCCCATTGTCCAATATGACCACGATGCCGAACGATGGATTGTCATGGAGTTGCAGGGTGGGAACAGTTTGTTGATTGCCATATCAGACGATAGCGACCCCACCGGCAGTTGGAAGGCTTACAACATGCAGACCTTGGGGTTTCCGGATTATCCCAAACTGTATATTTGGAACAATTGCTATTTCATCACTGTCAATGAAATTGTTGGCAGCAACAAGTGCTCCGGTTACGCGCTCAACCGCGCGGACCTACTGGCGGGAGAGCCGGAGTTTGATATTTACCGCTTTGAAATGCCCAATTTTCAGGCCATACAATTCCAACCCGCCACGGGGGCTGACTGGGAAGGCGGGCCGCCGCCACCGCCCGGTAGTCCGGCGTATATTTTCAGATTGTATGATGATGCTTGGGATGGCGGTCAAGATCATTTAGAGAGTTGGGAATTATATGTGGATTGGACCAACATCAACCTCAGCCACTTGGATGGGCCCTCGTTGATTTATCCGCAGCCATTTGAAACACGGGTATGCTTTGGCGCTACCTTCACTTGGGATTGTATCGAGCAACCTCCCGGGGGGCCGAACCTCGCTGCCCTCGAAAATACGATCATGTACCGGGCGCCCTACCGCAACTTTGGAGACCATGAATCGGTGGTACTGAACCATATATCAGACGTCTCGGGCATCGTTGGCAATGGTGGCGATGCGGAGGTGCGATGGTATGAACTGCGTAAAACAGGCGGCGGTGATTGGCAACTTCACCAACAAGGCACCTATGCACCCGACATTCAAACCAATCGTTTCATGGGCACCATCAGCATGGATGAGGCCGGTAACATTGGATTGGGCTATTCCGGTTGCAGCCAGAATTTGTTTCCGGGGCTGTACCTCACAGGACAACGCAATGGCGATCCTTTGGGAGACATGACCTTGGAAGAATATACCCTGGCCGCAGGAAACGCCAGCCATCAAACCAGCCGTTGGGGCGATTACAGCAGCTTGGTCGTTGACCCTTACGATGGCCGAACTTTTTGGTTTACAGGAGAGTATCAGCCCAACGATGTAGATACCTGGGGCACCCGGATCGGTTCTTTTAAAGTGCAGCGAGATACCTACGACATCAAACCAACGGTACTGCTGGCGCCGGTGCCAACTTCATTTTTGGGAAACGCCGAGCAGGTAAAAGTGCGTATCAACAATGGTGGCCTTGCGCCAACGGGCAATGTATCGGTCTCTTTGTTTTTTGAAAACACCTTGGTTGTAACCGACAATATAGCCGGAACCATTGAGCCCGGCTCATCGCTGGACCATACTTTCAGCCAGACGGTTGCCATGCCCCAACCCGGTAAAAACTACAAATTCAGGGTCGTAACACATTGGAACAAAGACCAGTTTACCCGCAATGACACCCTCTCCGAGGTAGTGCAAAAACTCACCACCAACGATGCCGCCATGGCCGGAAAATTCAACCTTCCAGGCCTTGTCTGCGGTACGGAAACAGATTTTGCCGTTGTCTTGAAAAATGCCGCCGGTGTTCCCATGCAGAGCGCCAAAATTAGCTGGCGCATCAATAGCCAAGCTTGGCAAGTGTACAACTGGACCGGATCCCTGGCGCCGGGAGAGCGAGACACCATTGAACTACACGCCTCGGGTATCAACAACGGCCTCAACGGACTGCGAGCCATCACCTCCCTGCCCAATGGTTTGCAGGACGAAAAAATAAACAACGATACCCTTATCATTAAATTCTATGGCAACACAGACGGAACTTACCTGACGGCAACATCAGAAACAACCGCCGGTATGCTACACTGGGAACTCAGAACCCAAACAGATGCCATCCTGGCACAAGGAGACGTCAGCGAACAACAACCCGCGGCACAAATTTGCAGCGATGACAACCAGTGCTACCACTTGGGTTTGAGGGCAAGCTCTTTCAACTGGAATGGACATTTTGTACTCAAAAATATTTTTGGCAATGTACTGGCCGAAATTTCCGAGGCGAGCACGCAAGAACAAGTATTTACG
>JBIPOY010000390.1:0-3615 GCA_044378705.1 Saprospiraceae bacterium | reverse complement strand
CGTCGCAACCGCCTCGCATTTCAAAGAGCCCCATGGCGCTCATCACGTACCAGCCGCCCATTTGTCCTTGGTCTTCGTCGCCAGGCCAACCGTCCATCGGACCACTTCCGTAGTACACCTCCATGATTTCTCTGGCCCATTTTTGAGCAAGCCAGGGTTTTCCCGAGTAATTGTAGAGGTAAGCAGCCTGCATATTGGGTTGATTGCCATGGTTAATCGGCAGCACGCCCATGGCAAAAAGGCTATTTTCATTGGTATATTCGGAGTTAAACTTCCATTTTCTGGAGGCAACAAACCCTTCTTCCAGTCGGCGGTTGAACTCATCTTTACCCATGAGATTGATGAGTCCTTTCATGTCTTGGGGTACAAACCAACTGTATTGCCAGGCATTTCCCTCTACCCAGCCGGAGCCCAGAAACGTGGTACAGCAATAGGGTTGAAACGGTTTTTTAAAGCTACCATCCGCCAATCGGAGGTTCATGTAACCGACACTGTCATCCCAGATATTCTTGTAGTTGTAGGCGCGGCGCTTGAAGTACCAATAGTCGTCTGTTTTGCCGAGTTTTTTAGCCATTTGGCTGACCGCCCAATCGTCGTAAGCGTATTCCAGGGTATTGGAGGTTGGGCCATATTCATAGGGTACAAATCCGAATTTCAGGTATTCGTCGAGCCATCGGTTGCCGGCGAAACCGCCCCCACGGTGCGCGACGCCCTGTTCGGTTTGGTTGTGTTTCATGGCGGTATAGGCGTGTTCCGGGTCATAATATTTATGAATACCCTTTTGGAAGGCACTGACGATCAGTTCGATTTCATGAGAAGCCACCATGATACCGGAATACTCCAATCCTTCCGGACCTTTACAAAGCCAGCCGCCTTTGTCGTAAAATTCGAGCAAAGAGGCCACCCATTTATCGGCAAGGTCTGGGGTTGCGAGGGTCCACACTTGGTTGAGATTCCAGAAAGTATTCCAGAAGGCATCTCCCCCATACATGGGCAAATCAGGATTTTTGAGTTGCTGTACTTTTTCATACATGTCCACGTATTTTCCATTTACATCGCTGTAGATGGTGCGTCCGACATACACTCGGTAGAGATTGGTGTAGAACTTTTTTTTATCGACCTCGTCTTTGCCCTCTACTTCGATCACCTTGAGCAGATCGTTCCAAACTTTACGGGCATTGTTGTGCACTGCATCAAAGTTCCAGCCGAAGGGCTTGGTGATTTCAGTATCAAGGTTGAGTCGTGCTTGTTCGCGGCTGACAAAAGAGATGCCGGTTTGCACGAGAATTTGTTCGTTTTCTTTGGTTTTAAAATGCACAAAAGCACCAAAATCGGTATGATTCCAACCTGAGAACAGCGAATCCACATTGCGTTTTATACCGTCTCTGTTCCAGCCCCCCATGTTGGTAAAAGGTTTATTAAAACGGATGACAAAAAACAGCTGGTATTCATTCCAGCCTGCCCCGCGGAGGCTTTGTTGGAGCGTATAACCTTCAATTTCGGTATCTGAAACTTTAAGAATGTGGGCATCGTACAATTCCGTTCCATATTCCGACTCAATTTGCAAGTCAATCATGACGCGTGCGCTGTCAGATTTGGGGAAGGTATAACGCTGGAATCCGGCCCGGGTGGTTGCTGTAATTTCAGCTTTAATTTTGGTATCATCAAGGGTCACGGCGTAATAACCCGGGGTGGCCACTTCTGTTTCGTGTCGGAAACGGGAGCGGTAACCGCCATCGGGGTCATTTTCCTTCCCCGGTTCTACTTGCAACGGCCCGAGGGTTGGCATCATGAGCAGACCGTCCATCGTCCAAGAGTGTATGTGGCTGAAGCCTGAAATGCTATTGATGTCATATTCATAGCCTGCTTTCCAGCCCTGGCGTTGGTTGTCGGGGCTGAGTTTCACCATTCCGAAAGGCATAGATGCACCGGGAAACTGCATCCAGCGGCTATCGTGGTTACCAATCATACAATCCACATAATCAACGGGGAGCTTTTGCTTGGCCGTTTGCGCTTGGGCTAGGAGTGAGGTAGCGAAGAAAAGTGCGAAAAAGTATTTTTTCATGAGCAGGGCGAAGGTGTAGAATAGAGGATGGAGGATGTTTATTGGATCAATTACCGAAGACCGTCATTCATCCATGCTTGTTCAATTTCTTCGAGGGTTTTTTCTTTGGTTTCAGGCACCTGTGACCAAACAAAGAGGAATGAGAGCAGTGACATTGCGCCGAAGATCCAGAAAGTGACGGCAGGGCCCACCTTTTCGAGTAAAATAGGAAACATTTGCGTCACCACATAAACGGCGATCCAGAGCGCCAGTGTAGCCACCGACATGGCAACTCCACGCATTTTGATGGGAAAAATTTCTGAGATTACGACCCAAGTAACAGGGCCGTAGGAAGCCGCAAAGGAAGCGATGTACAACAGGATAAAACCGAGTAATCCGTAGCCTGTCCAACCGAAATGAAACGCCAGACCCACCATGATCAAACTCAACCCCATACCTGCACCGCCGAGCAGCAGCAACGACTTCCTTCCCTGTTTATCTACCCACTGAATGGCCACGAATGTAAACAGTACATTGATGATTCCGATGATCACGGTTTGTTGGAAGGCCGCGTCAGTGCCGGTACCGACTGCTTTAAAGATTTCAGGGGCGTAGTACATGATTGCGTTGATACCCTGCACCTGAGAAAAGATAGAGAGTACAATACCTACAAAGATTGCTTTTTTAAATCGTCCGGTAAAAAGTTCCTGGAGTGTGCCCTGTTCTTCGTTCAACGTATCCATAACCTCCCGTAGGATTTCGCCAGCTTTTTCGGTGCCGTTGATGCTGGAGAGCACGCTGAATGCCTCTTTTTGCCGCCCTACTTTGGCGAGCCACCGGGGACTTTCCGGGACAAAAAACAAGGCTACCAAAAACAGCAGCGCAGGCAATACACCGGATGCCATCATGTAGCGCCATCCATACTCTACGTTCCAGGTTTCGTCGCCGGAGCCCTGGATGAGCGTATTGACAAAGAAAATGACCAAAATTCCGATGACGATGGCCAATTGGTAATAGGAGACCAATTTCCCCCGAATTTTGGCGGGAGCCAGCTCGGTGATGTACAACGGCGAAACCATAGAAGCAGCTCCTATGCCCAGTCCACCGATGAAGCGAAAGAAGGCAAATTCAGTCAGGTTGTCTGGAAATGCGGCGCCGATGGCCGAGATGGCGAATAAGATGGCCGTTAACACCAACACACGCTTGCGGCCGAACTTATCACTTGCCCACCCGGCAAACATAGCGCCGAAAATACACCCGATGATGGCGCTCGATGCTGCCCAGCCCACCATGGCTGCCGAGAGTTGGAATTTGATTTTTAAGAACCCAATCGCACCAGAAATAACAGCCGTGTCGTAGCCGAAAAGCAACCCACCCAATGCAGCGACGGCTGTGAGCATATAGACGGTACGCATGTTGGTGATGTCCGTAGAAGTACTTTTTGTTGACATGCTTATTTCGTTGAATGATGTTGATAAGTAACTGGTTGCGTTGAGAAAATGATTGACCTTAAGCCTTGACAAATGCTTTTATGATGGCACATTCGGCGCTTTCACTTTCACCCCAAGGGC
>JBIPOY010000388.1:0-3618 GCA_044378705.1 Saprospiraceae bacterium | reverse complement strand
TCATGAGAAATCGTGCTTTCAATTGTAAAATGTACGTTTGAGCGATCAACCTCAATGTTTTTTATTTTTCCGAGGGCTTCAATAATGCCTGTAAACATAATGAATATTTTGGAGGATAAAATGAACGTAAATACACAGCAGTACGGTACTGGACCGTAGGTTTGGGGCGTCATTCCGGTACACCTGTGTTGCGTAAACCCAATTGTAAGGGGCAAAGTTTGAATTTTTGCGATACAAATATCAACAAGTTGAAAAAAGTACTGATTATTTTCATTCGAAATCCTGTTTTGGGTAAGGTAAAAACCAGGATAGCGGGCGCGTTGGGTTCGGAAGAGGCCTTGCGCATTTACCAAATTTTGGTTAAAAAAACCAGGGAGGCGGTGATGGGAGTACGTTGTGAGCGTTGGTTGTTTTACAGTGATGGCGTTCCTGAATCGGAATCGGAGTGGCCAAGGCCGTTGTTTGTTGAACAGCGTCAAAGTCAGGGTGATCTTGGCAAACGGATGGAAGAAGCGTTTGCTCGGGTATTTCAGAGTGGCGCAGAGAAGGCGGTGATTGTTGGGAGTGATTGCCCGGAATTGAGCAGTATTATCATAGAACAGGCATTTGAAGCACTAGACAAAGTTGATTTTGTATTCGGCCCGGCTTCTGATGGAGGATATTACCTATTGGGAATGAAATGGTTGGAACCGTCCGTTTTCCGAGATATGGCGTGGAGTACCGAGCGTGTGCTGTCTCAAACGTTGGAGCGTGTGACCGAGTTGGGGAATTCATTTTTGTTATTGCCTATGTTGACTGATATAGACGAAGCCAGCGATTGGGCAGCTTATCAGCAGCGATTGTAACCCTTCACCGGCGCCGTCAAACATCGTATTGTGGGTAATTACCCGGTTTATTGAATGGAAAAGTTACAATTGTATTGATTTATCAAAATTTAAGTAATAATAATTGTTAATATTTATTTTAATATTTTGTATTTTAACTTTGTTAACAATTGTGAAAATTAAAGAATAGTTGATAAGTGTGTAAAAGTTCCCTTAATTTTGCGGCATCTAAAGGCATTTTACGCTAAAACGATGCCCTTTCTCTGTCATTCCTTCCCTTCTTATTTTTTCAGAATGTCGATGTTGTTCGACAGAAGCGTCGTCGTCGCCATTACTCAAAATAGTATATTTTGGTACCATGATTTGGCGAGCGTTTGGCAACAATGGATTGCGGGTTTTGAGGTTTGTACTCATACCGCGGTAAAAAAAATACTCATCATTTCATAAATTCATATCCCAGTATAATATGTCCCTTTCTCGTTTTAACGCACTCCAAAATATGGAGAGCCGCATGGAGCCTTTTTCAGCAGATTTTGTGGAAGGCAAAGCGGAAAAAATCGCATCGTACTTTGGCGAAAACGTCTTCAACGACGATGCAATGAAAAAGTATTTGCCCGAAAACGCCTATCTATCCGTGAAGGCTGCCGTGCAAAGCGGGCAAAAACTTACCCGTGATATTGCGGATGTGATAGCCAAGGGAATGAAAAGTTGGTCTGAAGAACAAGGGTGCACCCACTTTGCCCACTGGTTTCAGCCACTTACCGGAAAAACAGCCGAAAAACACGACTCGTTTTTCACCCTGACACACGATGGCCGGGTGATCGAGGAATTTACCGGCTCAGCACTGGTGCAGCAAGAACCCGATGGGTCTTCTTTTCCTTCAGGGGGTATGCGTAGTACTTTTGAGGCCCGCGGGTACACCGTGTGGGATCCCAGTAGCCCCGCTTTTGTCCTGGCCGTAGGAGAAGGCAAAACGCTGTGTATTCCGACTATTTTTGTGACCTACGGTGGTGAAGCACAGGACTATAAATTGCCTTTGCTGCGCTCGCAGTCGTTTCTCGACAAATCAGCCGTGCCGGTGGCAAAAATGTTTGATGAGAACGTCCATAAAATTACCGCTACCCTTGGTTGGGAACAGGAATATTTTGTGGTTGACGACGCACTTTTCAACGCTCGCCCCGACCTCGCAATGACCGGCCGAACGCTGCTGGGCCGCCCTGCTGCCAAGCACCAACAGTTAGAAGACCATTATTTTGGGTCAATTCCGGAGCGTGTGTACGCCTTTATGCGCGATTTGGAAACAGAATGTTACAAACTGGGTATTCCGGTGCGCACCCGGCACAATGAGGTGGCGCCCAGCCAATACGAGGTGGCACCGATCTTTGAAGAGATCAATGTGGCGGTTGACCACAACCAGTTGTTGATGGATTTGATGGAGCGTGTGGCGCGCCGCCACAAACTTCGCGTACTGTTGCATGAAAAACCATTCGCAGGGGTGAATGGATCCGGGAAACACAACAACTGGAGTTTGAGTACGAATACGGGCGTCAACTTGCTTTCTCCCGGCAAAAACCCCGGTACCAACCTCCGTTTCCTCACGTTTTTTGTCAACACAATTGCGGCAGTTCACCAATACGCCGATATTCTCCGTGCCAGCATCGCCCACGCCGGTAACGACCACCGGCTTGGCGCCAATGAAGCCCCCCCAGCCATTATTTCGGTGTTTATCGGAGAGGCGCTCACCAACCTGCTCGACCAAATTGCCAATTCCCAAAACCACGATGGTCAGGAAGTAAAACGCGTTCTGGATCTGATCGCCAAACTTCCCAACCTAGAACTCGACAACACAGACCGAAACCGTACGTCGCCCTTTGCTTTTACCGGCAATAAATTTGAAATCCGCGCTGTGGGCAGCAGCCAAAACTGCGCCGGCCCAATGGCTGTCATGAATGCCATGATGGGCTTGCAATTGACGGAGTTTAAAACAGATGTGGACCAACTCGTTGCCGGTGGCACAACCCAAGATGAAGCGATCCTGACTGTCTTGAAAGCGTATATTCGCAAGTTGAAGCCGATTTGCTTTGAAGGAAATAATTATTCTGATGAGTGGAAAGTTGAAGCCGAAAAACGCGGGCTCAACAACTTCGCCACCACCCCGGAGGCGTTGGATGTCTTGGGAAAACAACTTGCGCAGGATCTTTACGGCAAATCCGGTGTCATGAACGACGTAGAACTAGAAGCCTACCACGCTGTTCAGTTACACAGCTACGTAACCAAACTCGACATTGAATCAAAATCACTGGAAGAGTTGATCAATTCTTTCGTGTTGCCTGCTACGTTGCGCTATCAAAAAGAACTGGCAGACAATATCTCGGCACTTCGCTCTATTGACATGCTGAAAGGCGCAACGTTGCAATTGGAATTACTGCAACGCGTGTCCGCCAATATTGAAGTGATCCATGGCGGGTTGAAAAAACTGCACGAGGCCTACGGAAAAGCCCACAGTGCAGCGTCTCTTCGTGCTGAAGCGGACATCTTTTGCCACCAGGTGAAACCTCAAATGGAAGCCATTCGGGAGGCCGCTGATGACCTTGAGTCCATCGTGGACGATCAATACTGGCCGCTGGTGAAATACCGCGAATTGTTGTTTATCCGATAAACGCCGTTTCGTTGGTGGGAGCAGGCAGCCACGGGGAATCCGTGTGCTGCCTGCTCTTTTATAAGCGGGATGTGGGTTATCAGTGGTACATTGCATGCCACCGGCGAAACCGCCCCGTTTTAGCAAAACTGTGCC
>JBIPOY010000389.1:0-3618 GCA_044378705.1 Saprospiraceae bacterium | reverse complement strand
ATGGGCCAGAGAAATCATGGAGGTGTACTACGGAAGTGGTCCGATGGACGGTTGGCCTGGCGACGAAGACCAAGGACAAATGGGCGGCTGGTACGTGATGAGCGCCATGGGGCTCTTTGAAATGCGCGGCGGTTGCGACGTAGAACCAACCTACGAAATCGGAAGCCCGCTCTTCGATAAGGCAATCATTCACCTCGATCCAAATTACTACTCCGGTGGAACATTCACCATCGAGGCGGTTAATAACTCAAAAGACAACCGTTACGTGCAGTCCGCAACACTCGATGGAAAACCGCTCACCAAACCCTGGTTCTACCACAAAGACCTGGTAGATGGTGGTAAATTAGTCCTGACAATGGGCCCCAAACCAAACGAAAATTGGGGCAGCCAAGAAGGCGATGCGCCACCCTCCATGTCTGACGAAAATTAAACAGTAGCCATGATTCTGAAGCATGCATTCTTACTACTACCGATGCTCTTCTGCACCTGCAGAAAAGCATCGCCGGTATTGTTTGAATTGCTTGATCCGGCTCATTCAGGTATTGATTTTGTCAATAAACTCTCGGAAGGTGACAGCCTGAATATCCTAAACTACGTTTATTACTACAATGGCGGCGGAGTAGGCATCGCAGACTTCAACAACGACGGACTCGAAGATGTCTTTTTTACCGGCAATGAAACTTCTTGTAAGCTCTACTTAAACAAGGGTAATCTACATTTTGAAGACATTACCCGGCAAGCCGGTATCACAACAACCCAATGGTGCACCGGCGTAGCACTCGCTGATGTCAATGCCGATGGCTGGATGGATCTTTATGTCTGTACAGCAGGGTACCCTCAACCGGAATACCGAAAAAATTTACTGTTCATAAACCACGGCAATCAACCCAATCTGAGATTCTCAGAGGAGGCCGCCGCTTTTGGAATCGCCGATACCGCCTACTCTACTCAAGCGGCATTCTTTGACTATGACCATGACGGTGATCTCGACCTCTATGTCATGAACCATGCCAATGAACGCCAATCACTGAACACCCCTTTGCCCAAAAAAATCAACGGAGAAAGCAGCAGTACCGACCATCTGTACCGTAACAACGGGGACTTGTCCTTTACCAATGTCTCCCAATCAATGGGAATCCAAACAGAAGGGTATGGCCTCGGCCTCGCCATTGCAGATATTAACAACGATGGATGGGAGGATGTCTATGTCTCCAATGACTTCATTTACAATGATTTATTGTACATCAACAACGCCGGTAAAAATTTCTCAAATCAAATAACCCGTTACATCCGTCACCAATCCTACAACGGCATGGGCTGTGATATCGCCGACTTTAACAACGATGGTCGCTCCGATCTCGTGGTCACGGACATGCTTCCTGAAACAGAC
The DNA here is from genome assembly GCA_044378705.1 of Saprospiraceae bacterium. Lineage (GTDB taxonomy): Bacteria > Bacteroidota > Bacteroidia > Chitinophagales > Saprospiraceae > M3007. The sequence goes on along the minus strand of JBIPOY010000389.1, from coordinate 2,228 downwards.
GAAAACCGAAAAACCATGGCCGGAGCCATGACTTGGGATAAATGGCAAATCATTCAAGAGGCCGGGTATGAACCTCAATACGTGCGAAATACACTCCAATGGGCGGTAGATGGCCAACCACATCATAGGAATGGCCTTGCCGCTGCGCCGCCGACCGTGTTCGCTGAAATCGGGCAACTGGCGGGTACCGCCGCCACGGATTGGAGTTGGGCGCCTTTGTTTGCCGACTTCGACAACGATGGGTTCAAAGACCTTTTTGTTACCAATGGGTACCTCCGCGATATTACGGACAAAGATTTTCTGGATTACTCTGCCAATGTTTCTATGTTCAAAAGCCCCGGTGAGGCCAACCGCGATTTGTTGCCAAAAATTAGGCTACTCAAAGGCAAAAAGCTGCCCAACCGCATTTTTCACAACAACGGAGACCTGACTTTTTCACCCGGAAACGAAGATTGGGGTTTCACCCAACCCACTTGCTCAAACGGCGGCGCTTATGCCGACCTCGACAACGATGGCGACCTCGATCTCATCGTCAACAACATCAATGAAGCCGCTTCCTTGTACGAGAACAGTGCCAACAATACCAACCATAACCACTATCTCAGCATACGACTCGAAGGACTGCCAGGCAATACTTCGGGCGTTGGAACCAAGGTCACCATCATTGCCGGTAAACAGCGGCAATACCTTGAACAACACCTATCACGGGGGTTTATGTCTTCCGTTTCTGGTATTTTACACGTTGGACTGGGTGCTAATACCACCATTGACACCCTCGTGGTGCGCTGGGGCGACGGTAAATCTCAAATATTGACAGACCTAATGGCCAATCAGACCCTGACGATCAAAGCATCAGCGGCAAAAGACCCACCACCACAAAATAACACAGTGTCGAATACGTTACTACAGGACGTGACGGCGCGGTCAGGTGTTGACTTTACACACCACGAAACAGCGTTCAACGATTTTCAATACCAGCCTTTGTTACCACACGGGTTCGCTCAAAATGGTCCGCCCATTGCAGTGGGCGATCTCAACGGCGATGCTTTGGATGATTTTTATGTCGGCGGAGCAAAGGGTCAGTCGGGGAGGCTTTTCTTCCAGCAGCCTGACGGTCGGTTTACGTGGAAAGACTTGCCAAAAGAATTAGATACAGAAGACACCGCCAGCATTATTTTTGACGTCAATGGCGATGGTTACAACGATCTGTATATTGTGAGTGGTGGCTGTGAGTGGGCTGAGGCAAGTCTTCACTATCAAGACAAGCTTTTTGTGAATGATGGGCGAGGTAATCTTCAAGCGGCATTGGATGCGCTTCCCTCCATGCCAACCCCGGGTGCCTGCGTTTCGGCAGCCGATTTTGACGGAGATGGAGATCTCGACTTGTTTGTCGGAGGCAGTGTTCTCCCCATGCAGTATCCTTTGCCCGACAGAAGCTACTTGCTCCAAAATGACGGTGGAAAATTTACGGATGTAACGGCCACCTTTGCCCCGGAACTGCAACATCCGGGCATCGTGACCGATGCACAATGGGCCGATGTTGACAACGATTCCGACCCCGACCTTGTGCTGGTGGGAGAATGGATGCCCATTACCATTTACGCCAATAACCAAGGTAAACTGATCGACGAAACAGCTAAATATGGCTTGAATCAATCATCCGGTTGGTGGAATACGCTGGCCATTCACGACCTCGATGGTGATGGCGATCTTGATGTGGTGGCCGGAAACCTAGGCCTCAACGCTCCATACAAAGTATCAGAACAAACGCCACTGAGGCTGTATGCCAAAGATTTTGACAACAACGGTACGATGGATGCAATCGTGACCCGTACCGAGGGGGGCAAAGAAAAACCCGTTCACCAACGAGACGAATTGCGGGCTCAAATCAACGGGCTTTCTAAAAAATACCCCCGTTATGCCGCCTTCGCCGCTGCTACCGTCCAAGAAATATTCGGCGAAAAAGTACTGTTAAACGCGTACACCAAAACGTGTAACAACCTGCAATCTTCTTGTTTTTTTCAACAAAAAGGCCGTTTTTTGACAAAAGTACTCCCCATCGCCGCACAAATTGCCCCAGTTAAAGCAATACTTTGTGCCGATTTTAATGCCGATCACTACCCCGATATATTGCTGACAGGCAATGACAATGCTGCCAGTATCTCCACCGGAAAATATGATGCATCCAATGGCATACTGCTGTTGGGCGACGGACACGGGGGCTTCAG
>JBIPOY010000387.1:0-3619 GCA_044378705.1 Saprospiraceae bacterium | reverse complement strand
GAAAATGTTCGTGAGCCCGTGGAGCCCTCCGGCATGGATGAAAGACAACAACAGCATGTTGCAGGGAGGCAAGCTAAAACCTGAATATTACCAAGCCTGGGCCAATTACTATGTAAAATTCATCCAAGCGTATGAAAAAGAAGGTATTCCCATCTGGGGGCTTACCGTACAAAACGAACCCATGGCCAAGCAAACCTGGGAATCCTGTATGTACACCGCGGAAGAAGAACGGGATTTTATTAAAAATTTCCTCGGTCCAACCCTATGGAAAAACGGCCTGAAAAGTAAAAAACTTATCGCCTGGGACCACAACCGCGACCTGCTGTACCAACGCACAGCCACCCTCTTGAAAGATCCAAAAGTTGCTAAATATATTTGGGGAATCGGATTTCACTGGTATGAAAGCTGGACCGGCGCACCCACGCCCAACAATGTGAAACTGGTTTCAGAGGCATTCCCTGAAAAACAATTGCTGCTGACGGAGGCCTGTAACTACCCCTTCAAATGGGACAATCTAGACCAATGGAAATGGGGCGAACGCTATGGCAGTGAAATGATCAGCGATTTCAACAATGGTGCTACCGCCTGGACAGACTGGAACATACTGCTCGACGAGACGGGCGGCCCCAACCATGTGAAAAACTTTTGCTTCGCGCCCATCCACGCAGACACCCGCGATGGTTCCCTGCATTTCATGAATGCCTACTACTACATCGGCCACTTCTCCAAGTACGTACAACCGGGCGCTCGACGCATCGCTTGCTCCTCCAACCGAGCCCAACTACAAACCACCGCTTTTCAAAACCCCGACGGCTCCATTGCCGTCATCGTGATGAATGCCGGCGACACAAAAGTGGACTATCTGCTGTTCATGGGGGGACAGGCAACCAAGGCTGTCAGTCTGCCACATTCCATGATGACCTTGTTGCTGTAAACATCTTCGTTTGACTACTTCACATAATGCTCTTCATAAAACGCTCGATACCCATCGAGCGTTTTATTTTTGAGTATCCTGCGGTAATTCTCCTGCGTTACTGCAAAAAACTCCTTGTTGTAGGTTTTCTTAGGGGTTTCACCGAGGAAGTCTTTTTGCAGTTTCACTTCGTTGTAATAGCGCAACGCCTGTTCCTTGTTGTCAAATTTTCGGATCACCACAATAGGCATATCGGTATCCGTACCCAGAAAAATATTGGAAATACGCAATTGATCCAGTTTGTGATTCTCCCGGTTATAGTCAGAAACCGCTGCTTTTATATCGTCCAAACGCACATCGTCTCCCTTGAGCGCCACGATAAAGTAGTGGAGTTTGTCGTCTTCCACGGTAAAAGCATCGTCTGCAGCCGGCTTATCGGTCTTTTTCTTTGCCTCCACTTCAAAACCCTTGCAGGCGAGCAGGCGGGCGATTTCCTTGGCCCGGGTGGCTTCAGCACTGGCGGGATAGCGAGATATTACCTCTCCCAGCGCGGCACAATAAGCATCTGACCCCTGTAAATTACCGACACAGAGTGCACTTAGGAGTCCAAATTTTGGTACTAGATTGTTCTGAGAGCCATACTTTTTAGGGGCTTCCTGACAGCGCTCAAAAGCGTCTTTGTAACTGCCTTTTTGAAAAAGCACGTAGGTTTCATCGTAGTAACGATTGAGTTCGCGCTCGCGTTCTTTGCTGGCATTGAGAAAATTGGGGTCCGTCAGTGCCCGAGCATACGCACTGTTGGGGTATTTAGCCCTGAGTTTTTCGAGATATACCTGTGCCCGGTCCGGGTTCTGAAGGTCCTTGTGGGCGAGGTAGCAGTAATACCAGGTTTCTTTTTCATAGCGGGCAGTATCGGGGTAACGGGTTTGCAACTCCTCCAGTGTACGAACACACCGATTGTTGTTTTCCAATCGATCGCGAAAAAGTGCCCCCAATTGGTACATCGCTTCATACGTAGCGAGGTGTAACACCGATAACTCCTCTTCTGTTTTAGGGATGCTGGCAAAAATATCCTTCAATTCAGCTTCTTCGGCCGTATTCGTATTCGTGCTGTCTGTGCCCGCCAGTTCTGCTGATCCGGTGCTGATTCGGTTGCTACGCCGCCAGTTGTCTTCCAGTTTTCGTTCGCCCCAATTCTTGGCAAAATCCTTTTTTCCTTTTTTCAAAAAGGCCTCATTGTAAAAGTAAAATGTGGAAGCGCGCTGTCCGGCTGCCGGTGGTGGCGCTTTAACGGCCGCAGCGGTAGCGGCTTTTGCGGAGGCAGCGGTTTTGGCTGCTTTGGCTGCTTCTCGTTGTTTTTTCAGCACTTTGGCCAGCTCTTTGCGTTCAGCACCATCCATGTGAAAGACGCGTACGATGCTGTCATTGGCAGCAATGGTTTGGATCAAGCGGGCAATATCTTTCAAATTGCTGGCATAATCAGAGGCTTTTTTGAAGCGCTCATCTGTGACGGCCAACACAGTAATCGTGCTGTCGTAGTAATTTTTTGCCAACACAAAATTTTCGGATTCAAAGTACAGGTCGGCGAGTTTGAGATAGCACTCAGCGCGTTGTGGTATATTGTTTTGGTTGAAAGACAGCGATTGGCGGAGCAACGCAATACCCTCCGTCTTTTGTCCATCCCGCAAAGCAATTTCAGCGAGGGTAAAATATATCTGGTCGCGATATTCAAGGTTTTTATCATCCCGAAGCATCCGTTCTAAGGATTTTACCGCCTCCGCACTCGCTAGTTTTCTGTTGGCCCAGCCCGCAAATATTTGCTGAAGGCGGGCATTAAACTCCATATCATATTTTGGACCACTGCGCAATACCTGTTCATAGGCGGCATAAGCCTGTTCATGTTGGCCTGCGCGGTCATACAATTGGGCAAGAATAAAAGCCAGTCGGGCGCGGTGTTTCTTGCTCTGCGATAGTTCGAGGGCTTTGCTGAGCGGCGCAATGGCCTTGGCGTATTTTTTCTGCTTGATGAAAAGGTGCGCTTCTGCGGTAGCCAATTCACCGTAAAGTGCTTTGGGGAAATTGCGGGTTTCCCACAACTCCCTAAAAAGGAACTCCGCTTCTTCATATTTCTCCCTTTCGATGAGGGTACGGCCATACCAGACCATAGAAAGTGGGAAGGCACTGACACGACCCAATGGCTCCGCGTATGGATTAACGCCCACCACGGTCAATGCCGGTTCCGGCGCTGCAGCAGGGGTCGCGGGGGTCGGCGCGGTCTTGGGAGACTCGGTTGCTTGTTTGTTTTTTGAGCCGCCTTTCTTTTTCGCAGCCGCTTTTTTCTTAGCGGCGGCTTTCTTTTTCGCGGCGGCTTTTTTCTTGGCGGCGGCTTTCTTTTTCGCGGCGGCTTTTTTCTTACTGACAGCTTTCTTTTTGGCTTCTTTTTTCTTAACGCTGCTGCTCTTGAGTTTGGTTTTCGACTTCCTACTGGGGTCTTGCTCTTCTTTGATGAATTTAAAAGAAGATTCTGCTGTTTCGAAATCGCGTTTCAGAAATTGAGCTTGGCCGATGAGCAAATAGTTGTCGTCTGTCCAATGACCCGGACGATGCAAGACGATGCCCTTGGATGCTTTGGCGATGATGTTGTCTAAATCTGCGCGAATGGGTTGCGGATCAGCAGCAGCAGCAGGGTACACATCCAAGATTTCG
>JBIPOY010000078.1:0-10499 GCA_044378705.1 Saprospiraceae bacterium | reverse complement strand
AATTATTAGTTTGCATCAGCCAAACACCTGACACCACCGCAAAGATATCCTTCAATCCTGAAGGAACAGAGTTCAATGCCGCAGGCGTACAATTTATTATGAATCCCTATGATGAGTGGTACGCCCTTGTGCGTGCCTGCGAACTTCGGGAAACCTTGGGCGGAACGGTTGTTGCTCTGAATGTTGGGCCCGCAGCGAATGAGACTACCCTTCGCAAGGCCCTGGCAATTGGAGCCGATGAAGCCGTCCGCATCAATACAGATCCTCAAAGTGCCGCTTACACGGCGAAGCAAATAGCCTCCTATGCCGCTGCTGAACATTTTGACATCATCTTTTTTGGAAAAGAAACCATTGACTACAATGGCTCTGAAGTAGGCGCGATGGTTGCAGAGCACCTTCGCCTTCCGTATATTTCTTACGCTTCTACGCTGAACTTAAACGGTATTACCGCTACCTTGGAGCGGGATATCGAGGGTGGGGTTGAGGAATTGGAAGTAGATTTGCCCTTCGTTGTGAGTGCTGCCAAGGGTATGGCCGAACAACGTATCCCCAATATGCGTGGCATCATGACCGCTCGAACCAAACCCCTGACAGAAATACAGCCGGTAGCATTTGAAGACTTGTCGAAATTGGTCAAATTCACCCTTCCGCCGGCAAAGGTAGGTGTGAAGCTTGTTTCACCCGATGACATGGATGAACTGGTTCGTTTGTTGCACGAAGAAGCAAAAGTCATATAATTTTTCTGTGTTCTGTTGCACAAACGATTGTGCTACCTTTTTTTGTCGTTCACCCTTTTTCAAATTAAATTTCAATCCAACTATATGGTTCTTGTCTTTGCAGAATCTCCCCGCGGTATTTTAAAAAAAACAGCGCTTGAAGCTGTTACGTACGGAAAAAAAATGGCCGATTTACTCGGTACATCCTGTGTTGCCCTTACCCTTGGTACTACCGTAACGAATGCGGGGGACTTGGGTCGTTACGGCGCGAGCCGAGTCATCAATATTGCTACAGAAACCCTTGACCAATTGGATAGTCAGGTGTTTTCAGCCGCCATTGAAGCGGTTGTCGGTAAGTTGGGCGCCTCGGTGGTCATCTTGAGCCATACGTCAACCGGAAAATCTATTGCAGGTCGTTTGGCTGTGCGCCTGAATGCCGGGCTCATTTCTGGGGCCAGCACCCTCCCAACAGTAGAGGGCGGTGCCCTGCGCATCAAAAAAGGTGTTTTTTCAGGGAAAGCTGTTGCTGAGTTTGAGATTACAAGTGCCATAAAAGTAGTTTCATTGATGGGCAATGCCGTTAAACCGGAAATATGTGCTGACGCTGTTGCCGTGGAGCCTTTGTCGGTACCGGTGGAAAAAAGTTTGGTGCGCGTCAAAGCAACCAAAACGCAAGAAGGGATTGTGCCGTTGTCGGAGGCTGAAATGGTTGTTTCTGCCGGCAGAGGGATGAAAGATCCAGCTAATTGGGGCATTATTGAAGACCTGGCTGCCACATTGGGCGCCACAACGGCTTGCTCACGCCCCGTAGCCGACAGCGATTGGCGCCCACACCACGAGCATGTGGGGCAGACCGGTATAGCAATCCGACCTAATTTGTACATAGCCGTTGGTATCAGCGGCGCTATACAGCACTTGGCGGGCGTGAACAGTTCGAAAGTTATTGTTGTGATCAATAAGGATCCTGAGGCTCCTTTTTTTAAGGCTGCCGATTACGGAGTGGTTGCCGATTTATTTGACGTGGTACCCCGTTTGAATGAGGCTTTCAAAAAGTTCAAAGCTACCAATTGAGTAGTTACACCAAATAGTTCGTAATTTTGAAATCCCAAACAACAATAAAATAATCAATGAGACGCATCGAACTTGAAATTGAAGCCCTGTCGCACAGTATGACTCAGTCACACAACTATGCCGTTGTATTGGGCGAAAAAAAAGGGAAACGCAGGCTTCCCATCGTGATCGGAAGTTTTGAAGCGCAGGCCATTGCAGTCGCATTGGAACAAATGACGCCCAATCGACCGCTTACCCATGATCTTTTTAAAAGCGCCCTTGATACTTTTGATATCAAGATGAAAGAGGTCATCATTAATAATTTGCTCGACGGCATTTTTTATGCCCGATTGGTATGCCTTAAAGACGGTGAGTTGTTTGAAATTGACTCCCGCACGTCTGATGCCATTGCCATGGCCGTTCGTTTTAGTTGCCCCATATTTACCTATGATTTTATCCTAGAGGCAGCTGGTGTTGTTTTGGATGAACAGGAAAGTGGTGGTTTCGCGCCCATTCCGGCTGTCTCAAATTTAGATGATGGCGCCCTCGAGTCCTGGCCCTTTGAAGCCTTACAGACGCGCCTCCAAGAATCGTTGGAGGCTGAAGACTACGAGATGGCAGCAAAACTTAGAGATGAATTGAAAAGACGAGAAGCCAAAGATTGATGTACCGGGAATATTTTGTAAAAAAATTCATTTACAAGGGATTAGAAAGTATAAATAAAAGTAATATTGCGTAGGAAATCCAATATTTATCAAACTACGTATCTTTCTAACACCCCAAAAAATGAAATTATTACCTACCCTTTTGCTTTTTATTGCTCTTCAGTCGGCATTTTCCCAAGAATTTAAAGTGGTGGGTTATTTCCCTACCTACCGATTTAGCTGGCTTAACAGCGTCGAATTTGACCGATTGACACACGTAAATATTGCTTTTGCCAATCCCGACTCACTGGGTAATTTGTCTTGTGAAGGCGTCAATATTGACCCGGTTATTGCCAAAGCACACCTGCATGGATGTAAAGTCTTTGTTTCCTTGGCTGGAGGGTATCTTTCGCCTGCTGCTGAAACAGCTTGGAATACCTTGGCCCTTCCGGCAAACAGGCCAGCGTACATTCAAAAAATAGTGCAGTACGTGCAGTTGCACAACCTCGATGGCGTTGATCTTGATCTTGAGTGGGATTACGTAAAGGATTGGTACAGCCCATTTGTGCTTGAGCTGAAAATGGCCTTGAGTGTGTACAACCTTCCGCTGACAGTTGCACTGCCAGGATCTTATCGCTATCCAAAAATCACCAATGCTGCCCTAGCATCTTTTGATTGGGTAAACATGATGATTTACGACCTTAAAGGTCCGTGGGATCCTTCTAATCCCGGACAACATGCTCCCTACAATTGGGCGGTTCAATGCGTTCAATATTGGAAAAATCAAAATGTTCCAGCCAACAAACTAACCTTGGGGGTGCCGTTTTATGGATATGATTTCAGTACCAGCCCCGTTTCCTCTTTTACGTATCGCGGTATTGTAAGCCAAAATACAGCAAATGCGTATCTGGATGAAACAGACCAAAAATTCTGGAATGGCATTCCTACGATCAAAGCGAAAACTGAACTTGCGCTTGCTGAAGTGAGTGGCATCATGATCTGGGAGATTGGACAGGATGCCTTCGGCGCCAACGCGTCGTATTCACTTTTAAGGGCCATTGATGAAGTAGTGGTTGCGTCTTCTGTAAGGGTTTCTGATTTAGAAGACCAACTTTTGAATGTTTTTCCCAATCCCGTACAGGGCCTGCTGACATTTGAATTGCCCTCCATAGAACCTGAAAGAATTGTTGTTAGAGATGTCCATGGACAAGTATTGATAGACCGCATTGGAACCTCCAAAACATTGGAGACCAATCAATTGAATACAGGTTTTTATCTGTTATACGTATATTCCGGCAATGTAATTTATACCGGGAAATTTCTTAAATTGTAATTGTACGTGAACAAACATCTTGCACAAATAGCGTTGGTTGTCGCCGATTATGACGAAGCAATCCGCTATTATACTGAAATATTGGATTTTGTACTGGTAGAGGACACTCCCTTGAGTGAAACGAAGCGTTGGGTTCGGGTTGCGCCGTCTGCTTTCGGCGGATGTTGCCTTCTGTTGGCAAAGGCCGCCAACGAGGTACAGGTCAGTAGGGTAGGGGACCAAACAGGAGGTCGTGTTTTTTTGTTTTTACATACCGATGATTTTTGGCGCGACTACAACTTATGGCGTGAAAGAGGCGTTAATTTTACCCGAAATCCATCCGAAGAGCCCTACGGAACGGTTGCCGTATTTGAAGATTTATATGGAAATCTTTGGGATTTAATTCAGCCAATCGGATCCTGATGGTTAGGTAACTACACACCAAAACCATGTTTTTTATTGGAGGTAATGTTGTCAATGGTCCAGTTGACACGTCCTTTGAAAGCGGCTTTCCGTACGGGGCAAGTGTTGGACGGGCAAACCGTACAGGATTCCGGCGGCATACAGCCATCGGTATGCACAAACATTTCCAGGGAATGTGGAAAGTTGCTGCGGATCAGGGCGTCCAAAATGTCAATTTGTGCATGCGCTTCGTTTACATTGAGATACCAGGGTACTGTTAGATGACAATCGAGGTGTAAAATTGCGCCATATTTAATAAATCTAAGGTTGTGTAAATCAACCCAAGTGTCCGGTTTTTGTTTGTTTAGCACCGAAATAACCTGTTTTAAGAGTTCGTCATCCGCTTCATCTGTGATGCCTGCAATTGTTTGTCGGATAATTTTATAGCCCTCGACCATAATTAAACCGGCGGATAATATGGCAACAGCGCTGTCGATCCATTGAATACCGGTCAATCGTAAAAGAATAAGCCCCACCACGATTCCTAAGGTAGTCCAAGTATCTGATTGTAAGTGTTTTCCACTGGCATTGAGTGCCATGGAATGTTCTTTTTTTCCCACGTTGATACACCATGATCCAACTGCGTAATTTACACCGGCAGTGATGGCGATGAGTAATATGCCGGCATCCAATTGTTTTACAGGGTGCTGGTGCACAAGATTGAGGATGGATTCATACACGATAATCAGTCCGGCCACCAGAATTAATACACCTTCAAAAGAGGCAGAAATCAGCTCTACTTTCCCGTGACCGTAAGGATGGTTGTCATCGCGGGGTTTAGCGGCCAATTTGAGGCTGTACAAACCCGTAAATCCGGTAACCACATTCACAGTGCTTTCCAATGCATCGGTGAGTACGGCTACAGAATTGGTGAGGTAATAGGCCAGAAGTTTGAGCGCAAAAAGTACCAAAGAGGTGGCTACCACCCATCTTTGTACTGAAACTGTTTTAGGGGTATGTAGGCTATTCATAAAAAGTTTCTTGGATTTCTTTGACGAAGGGAAGTGAGGCGAGTTCAAAAAGTACGCGTTGGAAATTGGGCTGGTGCGTTGATCCAACCATGAGCCATTGTCCATCGGTACAACCAATGCGCCCTTTTCCCAAGGATCGTTGAGCAGTAGGATCTATTTTTTTTACCCGTTCCATCATTTTTTTTGACACCGGAATACAGAACTCATAGCTCGCTGCAATCTTGCCACCGGGAGGGCCGGCGAGCCCATCTTTGTCAAATCGTTTGAAGTCAAGGCTAACTTTTTTCCAGACGGTAGGGTCTTCTTTAATGTTGTAATGCTGACACCCTTCTAAAACAATTAGGAAAAAAAGTATATATTTCATGATGTAGTGATAATTTAGCGGCAAAATTACTGCAACATTGCAAATACTGTCTATCAGACTATAAAACGAACACATTGAAATCACGCAGATCTTTTATTCAAAACACGTTTTTGGGCGGATTAGCCGCTGGAACCTTGGATTTTTGGAAAAAAACAGCCGATGTTTTTGATATTCCTGAAAAAAACACTTTTCCCCTCGCTATTGCTACGTGGGGGCCTAATGTCAAGGCGACCGCTGCAGCTTGGGAAGTTTTGTCAAAAGGTGGCCGTGCCTTGGATGCAGTGGAGGCGGGTGCTCGTATTCCGGAAGCAGACCCACAAGATACCAGCGTGGGTTATGGCGGTTACCCCGATCGAGAAGGCAATGTGACACTCGACGCTTGTATTATGGATGAGTTCGGAATGGCCGGTTCCGTTTCTTATATCCAAAATATCATGCACCCAATCAGTGTGGCAAGGCGTGTGATGGAAAAAACGCCGCATGTAATGCTCGCAGGTGAAGGCGCTTATCATTTCGCCATCAGCGAAGGGTTCCCACACGAAAACCTGCTGACGCCTGAAGCAAAAAAAGCTTGGGAACAATGGCTTGTAAGATCTGAGTATAAGCCCATCATCAACGTTGAGCGACACGATACCATTGGTCTCCTGGCCATTGATCAATTGGACCGTATTGCCGGTGCGTGTACCACCAGCGGAGCCGCTTTCAAAATGCAGGGTAGAGTAGGAGACAGTCCCATTATCGGCGCGGGGATGTTTGTGGACAATGAGGTAGGTGGTGCCGCCAGTACGGGACTTGGGGAAATTGTACTCCGTACACTGGGTAGTTTTTTGGTTGTGGAAGAAATGCGCCGCGGTGCACACCCGCAAAAAGCAGCTGAAATTGCTGTCAAACGTATTGTGCGTAAATACCCCAAACAAACCGCTGAAGCACAGGTAGGGTTTATTGCCATCGACAAAAAAGGCCGACATGGCGGTTTTGCAATTCACCCGGGGTTCAACTATGTGGTGTATCAACGTGGCGAAAACAAGGTGTATGAGTCTTCAAGCCTGCTGTCTAAATAGCGCTTTTAAAATATGTTTTCCGACGTCTTCGATCATTGATGTTGAAATTCAATTTGTTGTCCGTCAAATGCCAGCGAAACATGGGGCGGTAAGAGAGGACCAACCACGTTCGCTAAGCCCATGTGGTGGCTGATATGGGTAAACCATGTTTGTTGGGGTCCTAGTGCTGCTTCAAAGGCCAACGCTTCGCTTAAGTTCATGTGCGTTGGGTGAGGTTCATGGTGCAACGCGTTGACTATTAAGAACTTAATGCCAAATAGTTTGGCTATTTCTTCGGCTTCTACCGTTTTGACATCTGTTAGGTAGGCCATTTCTCCCATTCTAAACCCTACAATCGGCAGTTTACCGTGCATCACCCCTATTGGTTGTATGATAAGGTCGCCAAAAACATGGTTGACACCCAGTTCAATGGGGATTAGATCGATGCGTGGAAGACCAGGAAGCGGATCTTTAAAAACATATTCGAAGCGCCTACGTACATCTTGTGCAACGCGGGGAAGCGCATAAACGGACATAGATTTCCCCGATCGATGGTTGAAAGGCCTAATATCATCCATACCGATGACATGGTCATTGTGTTCATGGGTAAGGAAGATGGCATCCAAGTGTCGGACGTTTGCCCGAAGCATTTGTTGCCGAAAATCCGGACCAGCATCGATGAGAATGTTCCAGTCACCGTGGCTCAGGAGTACAGAAGACCGGAGCCGATTGTCGTGCGGGTTGTCAGAGACGCATACGTCACATTGGCAACCTATGACAGGTACTCCTTGAGATGTTCCAGTGCCGAGTAGGGTGATTTTCACAATGCGTTTTTTTCCGATTTTAATCTTCTGGTTCTTTCTCCCATTTTTGCAGCATTTCTCTTGATTTTTCAGTTAGCAATGCCTTATCAACGTCAAATTTGGATAAGATTTCCAACAGCGTATTAATCCTGCTTTCCGTATCAAAAAATTTATTCACCACGGCAACCCGCCTGCTTTCGACTAGGCAGTAACCGCTCTGAAAATTACCTTTCTCGTACAGAACGGAGTAGTTCAGCTCCTCGAACAAGGCTTCTATTTTTTTTAATGTTGTTTGTGTGTAGCGCATAATTTTTTCGCTGATCTTCCTTTATGCAAATTACCTTCGCAGCAAAGACACGCAAAAGTATCCAAAACTTACATCATGCAAACCAACGATCATTCTCCGAGTGTACATTTCTTTGTAATGCTCATTCTTGTAACTTTTTGTACACAGCTGTCGGCACAACAGCGCTTTCGTGCAGGGGCTGTTGTTGGCTTAACGGCCTCCCAAATAGATGGCGATCTTTCTGCAGGGTACAATAAATTGGGACTGCAGGCGGGCTTGCGGGTTGTAAGTCGTTTGAAAATGAAATCAGAGGCTAGTCTGGAGTTTCTTTTCTCACAACGCGGGGCTCAAAGCGAATTGATTCAAAATAAGTATGACTATTTTCCATTTGCTGTTACCCTCAATTATGTGGAAGTGCCCTTGCAGTGGCACTATAAAGACTGGTTGATAGAGGGGGGGGACGATCCATCGGAGTCCTATTACAAGGTTGGCGTCAATGTCGGACTTTCCTACGCACGGCTGATCGGTACACGTTTGGATGATGACAATACCTGGCTCAGGGGGGTCGTTCCTGATTACCTTAAAAAGGATGATGTCAGTGTTGTGCTTGGATTCAATTTTTTTATCAACCGGCATTTTGGTTTCACCGTTCGCTACAACCGATCTTTGGGTTTTATGTATGACCCTAGGAAATGGAATCCTGCCCCTGTTTCACGGGCTTGGAATGGGCACTGCTTGTATTTTCAAACCGTTTACCTGCTTTGAACAGTAGTCTGTTTTTGTCTGAGAAACCACATCTGCTGTCGGTGATTTTCCGCCAACCCAGCAAAGTTTGGATGTTCGGGCCTACTTGTTTGACCTCACTGACCAACAACTGACACTTTGGAAGATGTTGAAAGAAAAAGACATTCCCGAAATAAATCAGATGGTTAGAGATCAAAAAATTGATTATAATAGGGTCAAAAATTGAATTTTTTTGTTTCTTTGTCCTACTAAAATATTTTATGCTTGAAACCTACTGACAAGGAATTTTATGAAAAATAATTATTACAACGCGATCTTTTTTTGTTTTGTTATCGTCAACCTCTCGCAGGCTCAAAACCAAGGTTGTGATGGGTCTCGCTACAAAAATGATGTGTTTGCATCGGTCAAGAAAACCACTGTGGTTTATGCACCAACGGTTGGGCACCTCGGGGGGGCGATGGAGCTTTCCATGGATGTTTACGAGCCAGAGGGAGATGTCATTGCTCAAAGGCCTGTTGTCATTCTTGCCCATGGCGGAAGTTTTATTTTCGGAGACAGGAGCATGATGCAACGTTGGTGTGAGTTGCTCGCAAAAAAAGGTTATGTAGCGGCCACCATTTCTTATAGGCTGTTCCCTTTTTTGGTGCTTGGTTTTCCAGACTCAACAGCTATTTTTGATACAGCCGTAAAAGCGGTAGGGGATATGCGTGCTGCCGTACGCTATTTTAGAGAGGATGCAGCCACGGTGAATCAGTTTCATGCAGACCCGGAACATATTTTTATCGGTGGGTATTCGGCAGGAGCGGTTACAGCTTTACACTGTTCGTATTTGGATTTGAACGACGATATTCCACCGTTTTTACAAACCCTCATCGCCAACAACGGGGGGTTAGAAGGGGTTAGTGGCACTTCCAGCAACAAAACCTACCCATCAACGTCCAAGGCAATTGTCAACATGTCGGGTGGGCTTTATCGCAATTTTTGGATAAACCCGACCGAGGTGCCCATTGTTAGTATCCACGGAACAGCAGATGAGACAGTGCCTTACACCTCTGGGTTGGCCGCCGGAATAGCCTACCTGGAAGGTAGTTCTCGGCTACATATTCGTTCGAATGAAATAAATTTGTGGAACTCTTTGCAACCGGTTCCGGGGGGAGGCCATACCAATATTTACGACAATGCGGCGTATCAGCCTCATATAGATACTTTTTGGGTTAACGCAACCGCCCTGCTTGAATCACTGACGTGTACGGCAGTTGCTACCAAGGAACCCGTTTCTTATGAAAGTAACTGGTCGGTATCTCCTAATCCCAGCATCGGATCAGATGTGTTCTTGCACCTTCCCAAAGATGTCTCCGTGGCTGATGTTGTATTGACGAATGGGCTGGGTCAAGTGGTTTACCAAAAAAGAGGTATCCTTGAAAATGCTGAGATTCCGGTTGCTACCTTACAGAAAGGCGCTTACTTGATGCAAATGTCATCACCCGAATTCCCCTCCAGAAGGTTTGCAGCGAAGTATTTGTTGATACAATAAATCGCACGAGACGCACTACCCACGTGATGGGCACGGGGTATGGAACAAAGAACGGTTTAATAAAAAAGACAGTATTACAATTGAGTGTTTGGCAGTGAACTATTTATAAAAAAATGATCAAGCAGTTGATTTTACTGGTTTGTGCCACGGCTTTGGTATTGTACCAATCCGTGGCACAGTCATTGTCTGGAACCACTGGTTTATTCAACATTCCGAGTGGGCGTATTGAAAAAGACAGGACGTTTATCTTGGGTGTTAATTTTATGGATCGAAATTATGGATCCTACAAGTATTCAAAAGATAAGGATTTTGAATACGATGCATTGGCTACCTATGCCACCCTCGTTTTTCTGCCCAGGATTGAAGTTCAGTTTCGATACACGCATTTATTGGGCAGAGAGATTAGTCTGAAAGAACGATATTTTCCCGACAGAATGGCTACAATCAGGATTCAGGCGCTGAAGGAGTCCAGGTATTGTCCTGCGTTGACGGTCGGATTGCAGGATTTTGCACATGCGCTTGGCAACAGCTTGGGGCTCAGTTCACCCTCCTATTATTCAGCCAATTATGCTG
>JBIPOY010000386.1:0-3629 GCA_044378705.1 Saprospiraceae bacterium | reverse complement strand
GTTTCGAGAATATCTACCCCTTCGTTGTTTCTGAAACTCCCCAATTTTTCTGACTGTACGGTGGCTTCTTTTCGCAGGGTTACATTGTTACCAATGATGGTTCCTTTTGGTCCATTGGAAGTTCCTATATTTGGTTCGACCTGATTTGGTGTTGCTGTAGGCACTTCTTTTTGGCTTGTTACCGGCGTTGAAATACCTTTATCAACTAGTTTTATTTGTTTTTCCAGATATTCCAGTTCTTTTTCAATTTCTGCAATCTCTTGTTTGTTCGAAAGTTCTTTCTTTTTTTCTTCTAATTCAGCCTTCAACTTTTGAAGTTCGGCACCGGTCGTAGGGGAGCCATTGTTTTGGCAAAAGACCAGCGAAAGTGACGTAACTAGGAGAAAAATCAAGTATTTCATGGTATAATTGAAAATTTGAAATGGTTGAGAAGCAGTGTTTTTCAACGTTTCAACAACTTTATCAGTGCATTTTCCAAGTACCCTTGTCTATTTTACCGGCCCGACAATCATCGATGAATTGATCGACTTTGTCTTCGGTTAAGTGCTCGTGGTAAAATTCACCGACTTGCATCATGGGTGCATAACCACAAGCGCCCAGACATTCCACTTCTTTGATGGTAAACAAACCATCGGGTGTAATTTGATTTTTTCCAATGCCTAGTTTTAGTTTGGTGTATTCAATGATACGTTCGGCGCCCTCAATGGCACAGGGGCCGGTGTGGCAGAATTCCAAGACGTACGTGCCAACCGGTTGCAGGTTGAACATAGAATAAAAAGAGGCGACTTCATATACTTCTATGGGTGTGATACCCAGGGTGGTGGCCACTTCATCCATGGCTGGAACGCTGAGCCAACCGTGGTTTTCTTCTTGTGCGAGGTGCAGGGCGCGCAGGATGGCGCTTTTGCCGCGTCCTTCCGGGTATCTTTTCATCAGTGCCAGCACTTCTGCGCGGGCAGCTTCAGAATATTGGAACGGGGTGCCGTTTTGTGTAGGTGCTGCGTGCATGTTCGTTCTTGGTTGATCTTTGTTGCTTATGGTTACACCGATGGTGGGTGTTGTGATCGTTTGATTAGGCGTCGAGCTCTCCGGCGATGACATTCATGGAACTCATGGTAAGAATGGCGTCAGAAAGCAATGAGCCTCGAATCATTTCAGGATATGCTTGGTAGTAAATGAAACAAGGTCGGCGGAAGTGCAATCGGTATGGTTGGCGACCACCATCGCTGATCAGATAAAACCCGAGTTCACCGTTCCCTCCTTCCACGGCATGGTACACTTCTCCGACGGGAATGGGTGTTTCTTGCATCACCACTTTGAAGTGATAAATGAGGGCTTCCATTTTGGTATATACATCCGGTTTTTCCGGTAAATAAAAGGCAGGTACATCGGCGTGGTAGGGCCCTTCCGGCAAGTTGTTGTACGCTTGGTGGATGATGCGCAAACTTTGTCGGATTTCCTCCTGACGCACCACAAAGCGATCGTATGTATCCCCTGATACACCAAGGGGAATGTCAAATTCAAAATCCTGATAACTACTGTAAGGGCTCATGACCCGTACGTCATAGTCAACCCCTGCGGCGCGGAGGTTGGGTCCGGTAAAACCGTATGCCATGGCCCGCTCCGCAGAGATGGGGCCCGCGCCGATACAACGGTCCATAAAAATCCGGTTCCGTTCGAGCATGCTGTTAAACTCTTCAAACCGCGCCGGGAATCCTTGTAAAAAAGCTTTGAGTTTGGTATGGAATGCAGGGGTAAAATCTCGCTCCATACCGCCGATACGCCCAATATTGGTGGTTAGTCTTGAGCCACACACTTCTTCAAACAGTTCATAGATCAATTCCCGCTCCTGGAACATATAGGTAAAGCCTGTGAGGGCGCCGGTATCTACACCAATAACGGTATCACAAACCAAGTGGTCGGCGATCCGGGAGAGCTCCATGATGATCACGCGCATGTATTGCGCCCGTTTTGGAATTTCGCAACCGATGAGTTTTTCTACCGTCATGTGCCAGCCCATGTTGTTGATGGGAGAGGAGCAATAGTTGAGTCGATCGGTGATGGGCGTGATTTGGTTGTAGGGTCTGTGCTCGGCGAGTTTTTCAAAAGCCCGGTGGATATATCCGATGGTGGGCTCTGCACTCACGATTTTTTCCCCGTCCATTTTCAGTACGTTCTGAAAAATACCATGTGTGGCCGGGTGCGTGGGGCCTAGGTTGAGGGTTGCGAGTTCTCCGTCGAGGTTGTCGAGGGAGGAAAAGTATGATTGAACTTGCATTTTTCGATACGATATTCCTAAATTACGGGTACCAGACTATTTATCAACGAGCATACCACCGTCCGGAACCTAGTATGCTGCAACCGATGAACCCAATCATCAGTCGAAAGTTTGTCCTACATGACCATCTCTGCCAAAAAAACGATCGTCTTTATCTGTTCTGGTTCCATCTTCCAAGCGGTATTCTTTTCTCAAGGGAAACACATCCAAGTCGTCCACATTCAAGATGCGGCGCAGGTCGGGGTGTCCGGTGAAAACTATTCCGAAGAAGTCATATTCCTGTCTTTCCATCCAATTGGCCGTGGGCCAAAGTCCGGTAGCAGAAGCTACGTGTGGGTCGTCTTTCGGAAAAAATATTTTCACGCGTAGCCGTATGTTTTGTTGCCAGTTGTGAAGATGGTACACTACGCCCAGTTCCTGCCCGGTATGATCGGGGTAGTGAATTCCACAAAGGGACGTGAGGAAATTAAACTGCAATTGTTCGTCATCGCGGAGCACCTCAAGCAAGTTGATGACCTGTTCGCGGGTGGTGTGGACATTGAGAACAGCGTCTAATGCTGTTTCACTTGAAAGTACCGAGCCCGGCAGGAGTTTTTCTATTCGGGCAAGAATTTGTTCCTGTGCCATATTTATGGTAGTTTTTGAGGCATTTATGGTTTTTACAAACCTTAAAATTATCCGATTTGATATTTTTCCATAAGGTGTTGGTATTCGGGTGAATGGCGACGGCGCGACGGCTCGTGTTTCACCAATTCCTGAATTTTCAAAACACCATCAATGATTTGTTCCGGGCGGGGTGGGCAACCGGGGACGTACACATCTACCGGAATTACCTTGTCGATACCTTGTAAAACAGAATAAGTATCAAAAATTCCGCCTGAACTTGCGCAGGCACCAACAGCAATGACCCATTTCGGCTCGGCCATTTGGGTGTACACTTGTTTGAGAATAGGCGCCATTTTTTTTGAAATCGTGCCCATCACCATCAGTAAATCTGCTTGACGGGGAGAAAACGACAATCGTTCCATACCAAAACGGGCCAAATCATAGTTGGTTCCCATGGTTGCCATGAATTCAATGCCACAGCAAGATGTCGCAAACGGCAAGGGCCAAATCGAATTGGAACGCGCCAAGCCAACGGCTTTCTCTACACTGGTCAGTTGATAACCTTCTCCGATGTATCCTTCGAGCACTTCTTCTTTTGTAACATTCATATTGTTCAAGAATTGACTTTAATGTTTGGGGAATGGTGTTTATACGGCATTATTTGTCCCACTCGAATGCACCCTTGCGCAACAAGTAGTAGAAACCAATCAAGAATACGGCAACAAACATCATCACAGCCAAAAAC
>JBIPOY010000385.1:0-3632 GCA_044378705.1 Saprospiraceae bacterium | reverse complement strand
TGGCCCCTCCGTTTGAATATCGGAGAGATTTTGGTAGGGCTTGGCTGCTCACCTGAGCGGCGCTGGGTCAAAAGACCCAAGCGCGGCGGCTTGGGATCGGTTGTGGGGCGGTGGAAGGAATTGGGGTGAGGCTGGGGATACCACGCGGGGCGAAATGGAAAAAAACAAATCCTTTCAAGGAAGGCTTTACCGTACTCTTGGGTGGTGTAGCAAGCTATAGTGCACAAACCCACTAACGTGTTACACTTTTACAATTAAAAAAAGTAACTAGTTAGCACGTTTTTTTTGATAGAAAAACTGTAAAAAAACATAAATTTGCGCTGAAATGAACCTACCCAACGACATATCAAGTTGCCACCGGATCATCTTGGAATTGGCATCGGTGATTGAGGCGATTACGCCTCAACTTGCAGGGTATGTTCAACAAATAGAAGCGCAACGGTGCAGATCGTCCTTTTGGAGTCACGCGTGAAAGAATTGGCGTCGCAAATAAAGCAAAATAGTCGTAATTCGAGTCGTCCGCCTTCTTCGGACATGTACCGTCAAAAACCAGCTTTTCCGCGTGTTAAAGGCGGTAAAATTGGTGGAAAAAAGGGTCATAATGGTGGCACGCTCAAAATGGTACCGGTGCCCGATATCCTCATTGACCACCAAGTAGATGTTTGCACACACTGCGGTAAATTCCATTTTCAAGAACCTTTGTCTGTTCGAGGCAGACGGCAGGTATTTGATATACCGCCACCGCGGTTGGAGGTTACAGAGCACCGTGTTTTAGATTGGGTATAAATCCTTTCGAGGAACTCTTTACCGTGCTCTCAGGCGGCATCGCTTCCTATCGTGTCCAAACACGCTAACCAGTTACAAATTTTTGATAATCAACAGAATAAAAGCCGTTAGTCAGAATAATAACGTTAACCTTTATCACGAAAAAAGTACAATGAAAAGACTGAGATTAATAAGTTTCCTTCTGACGCTTCTCACTGGCCCCAGCTTTGCGCAATGTGGCATGAATGAAGTTGAAGTGAAGGTTGACATTACAACCGATCCTTACGGAAACGAAACTTACTGGACCTTGACCGATTTAACAGGCACGGTTATCCTGCAAGGTGGCCAGGGAGGTGTTTACCAAAACAACACCAGTTACTCAGACAGTATCTGCGTTCTTGCTGATGGTTGCTTTTTCTTTAAGATCTATGATACTTACGGAGACGGCATTTATGCGCCCAACGGGTATCGTCTTTATGTGAATGAAATCCAGGTTTCCAGCGGTGCCGATGACATCAAGAGTTATGCCGCTGTAACAGCAAGTTGCCCGGATGCATGTAGCATGACACTGGATGCGCTGAATGATCTTCAGGCACATATCAATGGCACAACCACACTGAATACCGCTGAACTGACCCTGATCAGAAATATTTTCGTTCAATTCCCGGATTGTCTCGCCGAAAATGAGTCTGACCTATTGCTTTGTAAAAGTGTGATTGAAGCGTATGACAATCAGATCGGAGCACTTTTTACAACTCCCAACACCCAAAACGGCTTTTCCAAGAACCCTGCATCTGCTCCCGGCCTGGAAGTAGAACGGGCAATGCTTGCCCTTCAGCAAGGAATATTCGATCGGATATTTACCCCGGAAGTTTACGCAGATTATCCACAACACATTGATGGTTGGAAGTTCAATTCGTGCTACGCTTTCCCCGGATACGTTGACCCGCCGGCAGATTCATCTGTAAGTCATTCTATGCTGATCCGTGCCAATTTTGAAGACCCGGATGGGATGAACCCATACTACGATATTAATTTTGAAAGAATGGAGCATGCCCTTCGACCAACCGGCCTGTACTTATCTCCTGGAAGTGTCGTCAGCGTTACGGTGCCCGATAGCCTGGTGGGCCAGGACTACTGGGTTAGGGTGGGTTCTCATGATTGGGATTTGACAGAAAGAGATCGATTCATGCGGTTGGACAGGATATCTAGGAGGTTTTCCATCGATTCAACGACAATTGAAGTTTTCAATCCACTTGGAGGAGCGATTTCGATTCTTGTTCCCTACGGAGCCAATGATGGTATTGTCGAGGTCAGCGTGCGTAACG
This sequence comes from Saprospiraceae bacterium, assembly GCA_044378705.1. GTDB lineage: Bacteria > Bacteroidota > Bacteroidia > Chitinophagales > Saprospiraceae > M3007. Next base: position 1,539 of record JBIPOY010000385.1, on the reverse strand, counting down.
GTGTGGAAGCCCCTTTCTTTTCACTGAAATCGTTTTATGAAACGCCTGACTTCAACGCAGAACTGAGTAAGCCCGGCCCTTGGGCCGTTTTTGAAACAGACAATGTGATGTACACTATTCCCAAACATTCCATAGTTCCTGGTGAATATGATCTTAAGCAAACCTTGCAGGACTGGGAAACGGCATTACGGGGTGTCAACTCCATTTTAGCCAGACAGATTATCCCCGATAAACACAATATGTACATGATTGCTGATCTGGACATCAGATTTGGGGCTTATTCAATCGGTTATCCGATGTCGAATACACCGCTGAACTATTCGGATGTGCCCGGACCTGCTTATTTTATAAATGGTCCAGGACCTGATGATGAGACAAACTTTCATGAAACCGGGCATGCATTGGCGATGTCTAAATTTTTGGGTGAAGAGGAGGCTTTGGTCAATTTTCCATACATTATGGCTATGAATTATGGCTTGAATACAGACTTGAATGAAGCCGTGAATTACAGCTTTGTTCCAAATACATTTGACATCGACAAGACCGTTACCCACAGGATAGTTTCTAATACATTTGGTTCAGAAAGAGATATTTCAAACACCACAACAGACGAAGTGCGTTACCAGCACAGAGGTTACGGACACTATTTTGAGATAGTCAATATGCTTGGGTGGTGTCCGCTCAGAAACTTCTGGAAACAGGAATTTATTGACTTTGAGAATGGGATCAATCATGGCATTAATGACCAGAACATTGATGGCAGGATCATGAGAATGTCGGTTGCCGCGCAAGCAGATCTGCGCCCCTTATTCCATGTTTTCGGAATTCTGCCACAAGATTCAATTGCACTACAGGACACACTGGCCCAAATCGGGATCCTGCCTTCTCTAACGATTTACAATAGACTACAAGACTATTTCGACCTGATTCCAGAAGACAAAACAGAATTTATCAATTACGCCCTGTCGGTATATCCAAATCTCTACACGGATGGTCCAACAGAAAACCCTGATTACGGGGTAGGATGGCACTACTTAAAGTCATTGACTTACGATGTAGCCGAAGCCCAGAACCTGACTGATATGCTGCAAACCATCATAAACCTCTATTATCCAAATGGTGAACCTGCGGGCAATGGAAATCCAGACGTTTGTTGCTTGCTGGACACCCTGAATATCAACTTGGTGAATGAAGCGGTGATCGTAACAGGAGGCGTAGAACCCTATCATATTTCAATTGACACGACTGGAAATGTAAAGACTGTTACCGTAGTAGATTACGACGGATGTGCATCCACGGTTCAATACACACTCTCTGGTTTGTCGGAAGAAAACCTGAAAGGAATAAGCATATTCCCCAATCCCGCTTCTACGGAAATCCAAATTGATTTGACCAGAGGAGCTAACCCAATAAATCGTTTGCAAATTATTTCAATTAATGGCCAAACATTAAAGCATTGTCATAATGCTGATCGCACGATAGACATATCAGCACTGAGTGAAGGTGTGTATATTCTACAAATCGATTTGGCTGATGGTA
>JBIPOY010000384.1:0-3633 GCA_044378705.1 Saprospiraceae bacterium | reverse complement strand
GCGGTCGGCGGAGGCGTTGCTCCGCATTGGCTTGGAAAATGCGCGACCGGAATTTGTGGTAGAGGCTGCCAAAGCATTGATGGATTATGTGGCGGTCGCTGGCGATGATCCGAATGAGTTTGACACCTATTATGCTTTGTACCAGGAACACAGCGAGTGGCGAGCGGTAGAGGAGCGTGCCCAAATATACCTAGAGCGTATTCGGCTTCCCTATATTCGAAAGAAGGCATTTCAGAAGGAAGTTGGGGTGTTGGCGCACCGTTATGTGGAAGAATTGCAGCCTTATGTATTGAACATAGCGTCGCACCAGTTCCATTTGTCGTTTTTCTCTCTACAATCGTACCGATATTCGGCGGAAGCATTGTATTCTCAGGCTTCTCAGGTACACGAAGAGGCCATTCAGTATTTTTCGCAATGTGCGTATCCCTGCGAAGGCGCCCTCACGATTTTCAATTATCTTGAGATTGTGAATTGTTTGTATGCGGGCAATTACCGGCGGGGATCGGATCATTTTGACCGTGCGGTGCAGCTTTCAACCGTTGGCAGTATCAATTGGTTTGGCACCCTTGAGTTGGGGTTTTACCTTAAAATGTACCAAGAGGATTATTTGGGTGCCGCACAATTGCACCATACGGCGGTTCACCACAAAAAATTCAATGTTTTGCGCGATACGCAGCGGGAAACTTGGAATATTCTGGGTGCATATCTTTTTATTGTACAGCAGTTGAAGTCATTGCCTTTGCCGGAGGCTTTGGTACCGCGGGTAAAGAGCAGTAAGTTTCGCAACGATATCAAGGATTATACACAGGATAAGACGGGTATGAACATTGCGATACTGGCAGCCGGGGTGTTGTTGGAGTTTGTGGAGGGGAAAGAGATAGCGCTTTGGGACCGCATTTCGGCTTTGGAAAAGTACCGGGAGCGTTATCTCCGGGGCAGTGAGGGTACCCATCGGTCACAGTTGTTCATCAAAATTCTGGTAATATTATCGAAGTACAACCACGATGGTGGTAAGTTTCTCGACAAGGCGGCGCCCTACTTGGAGGAGTTGCGGACGGCGCCCTTGCAGATCACCAATCAAGCGCATGAGTTGGAGATAGTACCTTATGAGCGTTTGGTATTTTTGATGTCGGAGGTGTTGGATAAGCGTCGTGGGAAGGGTGTTGGCCAACCGATTTCGCAGCAATTGCCCTGGGTAATGGGGAGTGGAGTACAATCTTTCAACCATTCTTCTATTTTGTTGTTACTTTTGCAGCAAATTTTTTAAAGCAAAGACATAATGATGGAAACTATAGCAACCAAAAGTCCTGTGATGTTGTACACGGAGCAAACACCCAATCCGGAGGCGCTCAAGTACGTAACGAACCGAATGTTGTATCGGGGTATTGCGGAGTTCAAAGATTTGGAGATGGCTGCCGAGTGGAGTCCGATGGCGAACAGCCTGATGGCCCTGCCCTATATCAAGAGTGTGTATTTCAACAACAACTATGTTACGGTGATGAAGGAGTTGAACTATGCGTGGGAGGATATCATGTTGAAAATCAAGGAATTCATCAAGGACTATGTGGAGCGTGATGGCGTGATGGTGTTGGATGGTTTTGCGGAATTCATGGAGAAAGCCATGGCCGAGAGCAATGCGGTGCAATTCAGCGGTGAGGGCGGTGAAATTGCGAAGCGGGTGAAAGAGCTCATTGATACATACGTGAAACCGGCCGTTGAGATGGACGGGGGCAACATAGAATTCAAATCGTTTGAAGCGGGCAAGGTGTATGTCACGATGCAGGGTTCTTGCAGTGGCTGTCCTTCTTCGTCGGTCACGTTGAAAGCGGGTATTGAAGGGATGTTGAAGCGCATGATTCCGGAGGTACAGGAGGTCGTACAGGAAATGGGCTAACCGGTTTTGTCTAAAAAAAACGCAGGATCATGCTCTGAAAGGTCAGGGTCATGGAGAGCAATACGAAGAGCATGGCCAGTGTATTTTGGTAGAGAGGCGGTATTTTCCATCGGAAGTTGTTGGCCAGCAGGCTGAAAAGTATTGGTCCGATGGGGATGAAGTACCGGCCTTGCAGGTTGGAAATGGTTTTTTCGCCGACATCTGCCCAGCTGAGGTACATGGTGACAGAAAATGCCAACAATACAGCCAAACAGGAGATGAGCATGGTACCGCGGTGTATCATGCTCATTTCTTTTGGCGTTGGTGATCCGAAAATGGCCACCAGGCACAGGTATCCCCAGGCCAAATGATAGTACCAATCCTCAAAAAACACATCGAGCCACGCCAAACGGCCGATAAAGGTCTGATATATCGTCTTTTTGTAGGTATCAAAAGAGTGGACAACCCTTGAAAGAAAAGCTGGTATATCTGACATGATCAAATCCAGTTGTTTGTCGGGGTTTATTTTTGGGACGCCTTCTTGGCCGTACAGTGTTTCAATGGGGTGAATTTGGTTGAGTAGGACCTTGACGTTGTAGGCGCTGTATGCCAGACCGGCAGTGACCAGGCACCCCAGCAGGATCAAAGTGAGCAGGTAGTTTTTATTGCTGCCAAATTTTTCTTTGGGAATCATAAATCCCAGGCATAAAATGGGGGTGTACACGTTTTTGCACAGGGTTATCAGCACAGCCAGTACTGCTATCCAGAAGATCTGTTGACGGTGCAGCTGGGCTTGGTCGTCAAAGCTATAGCGGAGGAATACGCTGGTGAGCAGGAAAGACAGTCCGTTGGTGGTTGTGTCGGCGCTCAGTGAAGCGGCCTGAAAAATAGACATGGGTAGTAGTGCCAGCAGGACAAAGAGCCATTGGTTGAAGGGCAGCAATCTGATACTCCAATACACCAATATGATCCAGGCAAAGAGGTTGAAGAGTCTGCCGAGATAAAGCAGCACCAGTGGAGGTGTATTCAATTGTGTTCCGATGGCCATGCCGATGGCCTGTGGCAGGTAGGCCACGGGTGCGTAGAGGGCGGTATTGGGGAGCGGGATAAAAGCTTGTTGGTGTAAGTTTAATGATTGGTTTAGGCCAAATGCGTAGTCTTCCTTGGATAATTTTTTTTGGCCGTTGTTGAGGATAAATGCGCCATAATGTTGGATAAAAGGCAAGAACTCGGTTGGGAGTGTCCCTCCCAACCGATTGTTGTTAATTTCTGGGTTAAAATGCAGGGTAGAAACCTGGTAGGCTCTAAGAAAGTGTCTGGGCTCGTCCGGAACTTGTAAGGGTGGTGTTAGAAAAACGAGTACAGCACCCCAGGAGATTGAAAGAACCAGGAAAAACTTTGGGGGGTTAATATGCTTGAACCAAGAAAAATGAATGGAAGCAAGGTATTTCATTTTTTCTACGAGGGGTATTTCGTGCAATAAAATCGTGGGGTAGTCGACCTGTTTTATGGCGCTGAAGAAGTTTGTTTCAGATGTAACGGGTTGGGTAGCCCGCTCACCAGTTACTTACAGATCGGATTTGTTGTGAGGTCTTCGCGTTTTGTCCCAGAAGAAGCCTTCCAGTTTTTTAGGGTCTCGTCCGGCTTTTTTCATGGGTATAAAAGACCCGGTGGGTTCTTGGTAGAACTTGATGCTTTCCACTTTGTTGTTGCCGAAGTAGATGCGCATTTCTGAGCAGTCGGTTTGGTTGAGTCCGATG
>JBIPOY010000077.1:0-10553 GCA_044378705.1 Saprospiraceae bacterium | reverse complement strand
TTGATTTTTCAAATCGGCAATTTCATTTTCCAATACTTCCATTTGACGAATCAAGGCCTGGGTTGCTGATACATTCAACGTGTGAATACGGTCGTAATCAACCTGTTGAAAATCATCTACCTGCTTGCCATACACAAATACCCATTCCGGCGTTTTTTCGCTCCAGTCCGTGATGGTAAATGAATGCGCATCTGAAACCGTTCCTACCACCAGGTCCCGCTGCCCGTCGGGAAGCATCAACCGAACAACATCTCCAGCGCACAGATGGTGCTCTTGTGCCAATACCATCGACAATGCACCAGCCGAAACAGTGAAATCACGCACCTTTTCATATATGTCAGGCACAAAATCACGGGTGATGGATACTGCTTCCGGAAATACCGCGGCCACTTCCTGGGCAATAAATCCTTTTTTATACGCCGTTCCTTTTGCCACTGCGTCTATGTGGCGATAGTCGGTCACCCGCAGTTGACGAATTAGATCAAGATCCTTCCGGCCATCGGACAAAACCAGATCACGCTTGATTCTGTTGTCGGAAAAAGCATTGAACTCCGATGCTTTGATACGATTATTGGAATTGATAGAATAGTTCTCAGAGAAATCACTGTCGCAATTGTCTGTATAACACAACAAACCATCCTTTTTATAGCGAGCCGTTCTGCCGGAATTATAGAAATTTTTTGACCCTGAAATACTCAAATGTGCGGGAACCACAACACCCTCAGACGTAATGCTTAATTTGGTGCTACCACCAAACTGTAATTGGGTTTCGTTCGCATTGTTGAACGTATTTCCGCTGATAGAAATGTTGCCCAAGGTGGCAGTGCCGGATGACTGTGTAAGGCCGTTGGAAAATGTCCCGGAACCGGTAACATTGATGCCATTGGTATTCACCTCCAGTTTGTTTGATGCGTTGTACTGAAACATCGTATTGTTTGAGCCCGGATTAAGCCTGAACACATTGTCTGATGCACCAAAACCAAGGGTGGCTGTTGTAGCGCTTTTTATGAATGCTATGTTGGAGCCGGTACTGCCTTCCAACAATTGTTTGCCCATACCGGATCCATTTTTTACGTGTATTTGGTAACCGGAAGTGGGGGTGTTGGTCCCTACTCCGATGGTACCGCTGCTGGGTAGTACATTGGTGCCGCCCTTCAGCGACAAGGCGTACGGTGCCGTTGTGATTTGCTGGCGAGGTCCCATCTCCGGGGTATTGGCGATGGTAATTCCCAAATAATAATCCTCGTTGAAAGGCAGATCAAGGCTGATAACGGAACCCAGAACAGCACTGTAAAGCCCGCCGGAAACCGTAATATTGGGATGTACTTCCGTCCACAGAGCCGTTCCCGCCTCCAATACGTTGTACAACTTGAACGTCATGGCGTAGGTGCCATCCGATACTGCGTTGCCATTGGCTTTTTTGAGGATACCTTGCATGCTGAGCTTTACCCCTTGCGCATGTATGTTGGCCGTGGTGAATAAGAAAAGTATTATTGCGATAAATTTCAATGAAACAACAACAGAGGATTTCATAGGAAATGGATTTATTGTTTGAGAAAGAAGCATTGCATGGAATTCTGTGCTCAATTGGCAACAGATGCCTCCACACTGCGAATACGGTTGTCCAGACTTTCCAAGGAAGCCTTTAGGGCGTTGTTTTCAATGCGTAACAGCATTTTTTGTTTTTCCAACTGTTCTTTTCTCCGGATCAGTTCCTGTGTAGCCGATACATTCAGCGTATGAATGCGGTCGTAATCTACCTGACGAAAATCACCCACCTGTTTGCCATATACAAACACCCATTCCGGCTTTTCTCCTGTCCAATCGGAAATGGTAAATGTATTGGTTGATGGAACACCAGATACGGTCACTTCTTGTGGCGCCTTGGGCAACATCAACCGTACCACATCCCCTTCCTTTACATCGTGGTTCTTGGAGAGCACTAGGGTTAATTTGCCTGCTGAAAGTGAAATTTCTTGCGCATTTTCATATATATTGGGTATAAAATCAGATGTTTTTGTTACCGCTTCCGGAAACACGGCTTCCACTTCCTGCGCGATAAACCCTTTTTTATAGGCGCCACCCTTTTCAATGGTATCTATGTGGCGGTAATCGGTGACACATAGGTTTTTCAGTATCTCCAAATCGGTGGCGCCATCCGACCATGCCAGGTCCGTTTTGATGCGTTTGTCTGAAAATGCATTGAATTCAGATGCCCTGACACGATTGCTGCAATTGATAGAATATGGATTTACAGCATTATTATCACTGTTACAGCCATTGCCACCGCCGGATAACATATAAGAGTAAGCCCCGGTGTAATACTTGATGCCCGTCACACTCAAGGGCACAGGAATAGAAAGTCCCTCTGAGGTAAGCTGAAGTCTTGTAGCCCCATTGTAATTAAAATCCGTATTGTTGACATTGTTGACCACTGAACCAGATATGGTGAAATTCGACATGGAAACAACGCCCGAAGTCACACTCAAGCCGTTGGAAAAAGTACTGGTGCCTGTCACATCGATCCCATTGGTGTTGACTTGCAATTTGTCTGCACCGTTATACTGCACGACCATGTTGTTGGCGCCGGTATTCAACCTAAGAATATTGTCTGCACTTCCAAGCCCAAGCGTGGCCGTGACCGAACCTTTTTTGAAATCAATTTCAGACCCTGTCGTGCCCTCAATCAATAATTTCCCAACTCCGGAAGTATTTTTTAGATGTATTTGGGACGATGAAGAGGGTGCACTTGTACCGGCGCCTATAGCCCCTGCACTTGGAAACACATTGCTTGTGCCCAACAGTGACAGGGCATAAGGAGCCGTGGTCAGTTGCTGCCGCGGCGAAATCTCCGCAGCCGTGCCAACACTTACCCCCAAATAGTAATCTGTATTAAAAGGCAAATTAAGGGTTGTAACCGTGCCAAGAATCGTGGTATAAATACCGTTGGCGATTTCCAATTCAGGTTGAATTTCTGTCCACAAGGCTGTGCCACCGCTGGCACTGTTGTACAGTTTGAAGGTAAAAGCATAGTAGCCATCTTCTAAGGCATTGCCATCTGATTTTTTGATAATACCTTGAATGCCGAGCTTAGCCGTTTGGGCACCCATGACTTGCAAGGAAAACATTGCCAAAAATGTTACCGTTAGTCTCAATGAAAAAACAAAAGAGTGATTCATATATATTTTTTTTCGATGAATATCATGAAAAATAGCAAATCAGGTTGTAACGGTCCAAAACAGACCATACACCACTCAATGTGCAATGGTCGCTTCCAAGGTGCGAACCCGTGCGTCAAGCGCATCCACCTTGCGTTTTAAAGCACTACTGTCATTTTTGAGGGCTGTATTGTCTTCTCCTTGGGCATCCAGGGAACGCGCCAGTTCCTGGGTCACCGAGACGTTGAGGGTGTGAATGCGATCGTAGTCCACTTGGTGAAAATCATCCACTTGTTTGCCATACACAAATACGACTTCCGGCTTTGTACCACGCCAATCGGACACCGTGAAAGTGTTGGCATCCGTCACGGTTACAACCGTCTTTTCTTCCTTGACATCGGCTAAAAAAAGACGCACCAAATCTCCTACCTTCAGGCCATGTTGGTGGGAAAGCGCGAGGGTAAGTTTATCTCCAACAAGGCTGACATCACTTGCTTTTTCATATATATTCGGTACAAAATCACGCGTGATGGCGACAGCTTCCGGAAATACCGATTCCACCTCCTGGGCGATAAACCCTTTTTTAAGGGCACTTCCATACTGAACAGCATCTATGTAGCGATAATTGGTAACCCGTAGGCGTTTGAATACTTCCATATCGTGGAAGCCATCTGACAACACAAAATCTTTTTTGATGCGGCGATCTGAATACGAATTGTACTCCGAGGCCCGCATCCTCGAATCACAGGATATCGTATAGTTGTTCGTACCACTGGACCCACCTACGGCGGTACACACAATATTGCCATCATTGGCAAAATAGCCATAGCTTCCTGAATAGCTTTTAGAACCCGAAATATCCACATAGCCCGTCACAAAAGCGCCTTCTGTGGTGATCGCCAATCGGGTATTGCCATTGTACCTGAATTCAGTATTGTTGGAATTGTTGATCGTAGAGCCGCTAAAGGATACATTGTTTAAGGCGGCAGTACCGGATGAAACGGTCAGATTCCCATTGAGTGTGCCGGAACCGGTCACACTCATGCCGTTGGTGTTTACCCCCAACCTGTCCGATCCATTGTACTGGATGACGGTGTTGTTTGTTCCAGCGTTAAATTTGAAAACATTGTCGGCCGTACCGAAACCGATGGTCGCCGTATTCGTCGATTTCTTTACATCTATTTGGGCGCCAGTGGAGCCTTCCACCATCTGCGTGGCGATGCCCGCACCGTTTTTGATGTGCAGTTGGTACCCGGCGGTTGGTGCGTTGGTACCCGCGCCGACGGCGCCGGTACTGGGAAATAAATTACTGCTTCCCTTGAGCGATAGCGCGTATGAAGCCGTCGTAAGTTCCATGCGTGGCGCCATCTCCGGCGTGCTGCCCACCTTTACCCCAAGGTAATACCCCTCGTTGAATGACAAGTTAAGCTCGGTGACCGACCCAAGTACGGCACTGTATATGCCACTGGATACATCCACCTCACTTTGGACTTCTGTCCACAAGGCTGCTCCCCCCGTTTCCGTGTTGTAGATTTTAAAGGTGATGGTATAGGTGCCATCATCCACCGCATTGCCATTGGCCTTTTTCAAAATACCCTGAACACCAAGTTTTGGGCTTTGGGCACTCAACATGGTGAATACCAAAAAGGATATCAGGGCAAGGCCGTATTTCAATGAAAAAAAAGTGGAACGTCTCATGTGTGCTATTGAATTGTTGTGATGCGCTTTGTTAGATTGATCCTGTTGATTCTTTGGTTTAATAACAGTCTAATGAATGCTGCTAATTTCTATGAGTGCAAAAGAAACAATTTTCGAGCCAAAAATATTTGTTCGGGGTAGACAAAAAAGTAGACAAATTAATTTCTCTTTCAAAAACATTATTTTAAATATGTTATAAATATATAATTGGTTTAAAGTTGAAACTTTATATGGCAAACCAAGCCTCTTTACACCACCCTTTTTTAACTTCACACACGCCCAAACGGTCAGCACAAACCCTTCGAAAGCCGCACTTGTTGGCCATTTTAAAATTGCCAAGGCATACTTCAAGGCATACTTCAAGGCTCAAAATTGATTTAAGTTTTATTGTAACCGAAAAAATCAACCTAGAAATGTGTCTAGTTTTCGATTTTCTGGACACATTTGTTTGGCTTTTCGATTTTCTGGACTGGCTTTTCGATTTTCTGGACTGGAAAAAAATCGCATCAAAGCTAAAGTGCCTACCTTGTGGGTGTTTTGTAAGCAATCATGGGGAAAATTTATGAGCTCTTATTGGTTTGCACTGCGGTCTTAGGGCTATATGCGTCGGTTGTGCTCCTGTTTATCTCAAAGCAGAACCGACTACTCAATCGGCTGTTGGCCACTTTTTCACTTTCCTTATCCTTTTTTTATTTACTGGCTTTTTGCATCAGCAGAAAATGGGCGCCCGATTTTGTCATTCTGATGCGGACCTTTCTGCCACTGTTTTATATTTTGCCGGCCTCTTCCTACCTCTATTTCAGGACTTACATCCAAGATGATACGCGGTTAAGCAAAAAGGACCTCCTGCACCTTGTACCGTTTAGCATTCACATACTGTATATATGCCCCTTACTTTATGCGATTATTAGCTGCCCCTTTGTTGCCAAGAACCAAACCCTGTTTCCTTATGCCATCCGGTGGATCAATTTTTACATCATCAGCGCTCAGCAATGCAATGGGTGTTCCACAGCATCATATCGCATATATTTTCAAGCATGTGCTACATAAATCCTTTGTGGATTATAGAAACGAAATGCGGGTGAAATTTGTAATCAATTCTTTTAAGGAGGGAGTGCATAACGACATCACTATTGAAGCTATCGGCGCCAAAGCGGGATTTTCCTCTAGGTCAACTTTTTATTCCGTATTTAAAAAACAGACCGGGATGACACCGATGCAATACTTGGACAATTTACAATACTTGTAGCGTCATTTCATTCAACGACATGAAAAAAAACCATACGCTGATACTGGCTGTATTTTGTGGTGTATCGTGTTTTATCGGGTACTCCTGTAAAAACAACGCCCACACAACCAACCATTTTGTCGAATCCCACCTCGTAAACAACCTCCTGGCTGTTGCTGATTCGCTACCCGCTGATACCATATTTTTACGCGCAGCAGCAATACCGGGTACTTCGCTCGACAGTTTTTACCTGAAGCGACTCGAAACCCTGGACTCCAGACAATCCATAGACGAACTTAAGCGTACAGCTGCGGCCTATTTTCACACTCGGTCGGAAAATCCTGTGGCAAAAGCTTTGTTCGCTCGTTGCGCTGGTATTGGCTGTCAGTATGAAGGGAAATATGACTCAGCAGAAGTCTATTATGCCATGGCTACACAAGGTTTTAAAAATCTAACCGACCATAAATTTCTAATTGACGTGTTATCCGCCCGTTCAGGTAATATGGGTACTATGGGTAGGTACGAAGAAGCCATTGCGTTAAATTACCAAGTACTTGAACTACTACAGCAGTCTTGTGACAGCCTATTGGCCATGACCACCCAAACATTCCTAGCCTCATTGGTCCAGCTAAAAGGAGACAATTACAAGGCCATTGAATTGCTGAAAGCGCCCTTGCTATTTTTTGAAACAAAGCAGGACACGACTAATTGGAATTATGCCTTGAAAACGAAAGGCAACGCCTATTGTGCCTTACAGGACTATCAACAGGCTTTTGTAATTTTTGGTCAAGCCGTTGCCCTGCGAAAAGCCTTGGGGAGCCAGCCCTCCACCATAGAGTGCTTGTATCATTACGGCCGAGTACTGGGAAAATTGGAGCGTTGGCAGGAAGCACTCGATACCATGCGGGTAGTCGAAAAAGTAATATCCAACACCTCCAACAAACAAGGACAGGCATTTGTAAACATTGAAATAGGTACTGCCTTATTTAACTTGGGTCACTACGCGGATGCAGAAAAAAGTTTGGAGAAAGGACTTCAATTGAGCAACACCAGAAAGCAATACCCATCCGCTTCATCCGCCAATAAAATCCTGAGTGCCATTCACAGAAAAAAAGGAGACTTTGAAAAGGCACTGTACTTTCAGGATCAATATTTGTCCATGAAAGACTCCATGTTCAACCATGAAAAAGAAAAAATAATCGCCGAATTGTCTGTAAAATATGAAACCCTGGAAAAAGAAAAACAAATTGCATCGCTGCATCGGCAAGCTGAATTAGCGCTTCAACGCAACTATTGGATCTTAGGATCCTTCTTAATCGTGCTGTTTGGTTCTTTTTTCTGGTTTCAGTCTAGAGCTAAACGCAAGCGAGCACAAATAGAATTGGAAAAAAGTGTGCTGGAAGCAACCAATTTGGTGATGCAGCAAAAACTGGAGAATCAGCAGCTTGAAATTGCTTCTCACCGCAACAGACTAGACGACTACACCCAAATGCTCATCAGCCGAAACAAGCAACTGAGCGAATTATATGGCGCGTTGGACCTTGCTGAAAAATCAGTGGACGTACTTGACAAAAGCCTTTTAGAAGAACTTTACAATCAGGTTATCTATACAAACGACGACTGGGAAAAGTTTCAACTTTATTTCAACCAGGTTTTTCCGGGATACATCCCAGCACTGAGAAAAGCATATCCGACGCTTACCCCGGCAGAAACAAGGTCCGTACTCTTGGACAAGATGGGGCTTTCCTTGAAAGAACAGGCTCAAATACAGGGTGTAACGACTGGTGCGATCAAGCAAACACGGTACCGACTGCATCGGAAATTCCCGGCACTATTGACTACAAGCTAAACAGATGTTTGGGGGGATAGAAATGTGGGATATTAAAATGGCGAACAACTCTTTTTCGTTCAAAACCACGCTGATCCGGCCATAGGGGCTGGTGATGAGGGTGTTTTAGACAAAAAAAGAGCGACAAGGTGTGCACCTGGTCGCTCTTTTGTATTGTACGGAGCCTGTATTACAGCGCTACGTGCTTAAACGCAGTTACCGTTAAGTCTTTGTCGAGGCTTTTCAGGTATTGATCCACCGACATATCGTTGTTTTTAACGAATTTTTGGCTGAGCAGGGTACTTTCTTGGAAGAACTTATTGAGACGGCCGAGGGCAATTTTCTCGAGCATATCTTCTGCTTTGCCTTCGTTGCGGGCAAGTTCTTTGCCTACTTCGATTTCGCGTTCAATAATTTTCGGATCAACATCATCTCGGCTCACAGAAACAGGGCTCATAGCGGCAATTTGCATGGCCACATCACGTCCTGCTTGGGCGAAAGACTCGTCATTTTTATTGAAGGCCACCAACACGGAACGTTTGTTGTTCGAGTGATTGTAGGTCAGAATTTGAGCACCGGAAATTGGTTCATAACGGCTCAACTCAATTTTTTCACCAATGATACCATTTTGTTCACCCACTTTATCAGCGATGTTGATGGTGGCGTCATAGGGCAAAGCGAGCAACTCGGCGAGAGAAGCCGGCGCTTTCTCGAGGGCGATGTCCGCTATTTTATTGGTCATGTTCACGAAGTTATCATTGCGGGCAACGAAGTCTGTTTCGCAGTTGAGTGCTACCAAAATACCGCGGGTGTTGTCGGCATTGGTTTTTGCGACAACCACACCTTCTTTTGCCTCTCTTTCTTCGCGTTTAGCAGCTTTGGCGATGCCTTTTTTTCGGAGCCAGTCTTGAGCGTCTTCAAATACACCGGCAGATTCTTCGAGGGCTTTTTTACAGTCCATCATGCCTGCGTCGGTCATTTCGCGCAGTTTTTGAATGTCAGCTGTTGTTGCTTTATACATTGCTTTGTAGTATGAATTGACAGGTCAATAAATTGAATGAATGGTAAGGAAACAGCGGTACGAGAGTAGCCGCTGATACCAAAAGAATCCGCAGTGGTTTATTCGGCGTCCTTTTCTTCTCCTTTCATGCTTTTACGCTCATCAAGGCCTTCCTGAATGGCGCCAATCAGGAAATTGGCGATAAAAGAAATAGCTTTGGATGCATCGTCATTGCTGGGGATTGGGAAGTCAACCAACGTTGGGTCAGAATTGGTATCCACGATACCGAACGTTTTGATCCCCAGTTTTTTTGCTTCCGCCAAAGCGAGGTGTTCGTGGTGAATATCAACGATGAACACGGCCGATGGGAGCCTGTTGAGTTGCTCAATACCACCCAAGTGCTTGGACATCTTGATATGTTCGCGGCCCAAGGTGAGGCGTTCTTTTTTGGTGATACTGGTAAGCGTAGTATCAGCCAGCATACGCTCGATGTTTTGCATCTTCTTCACCGATTTGCGGATCGTGGTGAAGTTCGTCATCATACCACCCAACCAACGTTCGGTTACGAAAGGCATACCAACACTTTCAGCGGCTTTTTTAACGATTTCACGCGCTTGTTTCTTGGTCGCAACAAACATGATTTTCTTCCCGGCTTTGGCCAGGGTTTTCATGGCAAGTGCTGAGCGCTCCAAGCAATCAGAGGTGCGGTTCAGGTCGATGATGTGGATCCCCTTGTGTTCCATGAAGATGTACGGCGTCATCTTCGGGTTCCATTTTTTGCGAAGGTGACCAAAATGGCAACCTGCATCAAGTAATTCTTTATAGGTAGGCTTTTGCATTGTTCAAAAGCAGATTTTAGATTGTGAACGGGGGATTTGAAACAGATTTATTGAGATGCGTAATGGGCGCAAGAAATTGGGCGCAAGAACAGATTTCAATATACGACAGTCCAAATTTTTAGCGTTTAGAGAATTGGAAGCGTTTGCGTGCTTTGGGTTGACCGTATTTTTTACGTTCAACAGCACGGCTGTCCCGGGTAAGGAACTTTTTGTCTTTCAAAGGCTTTTTGAATTCCTCGTTGAGTTTTACGAGCGCGCGGCTCAGACCCATGCGAACGGCCTCCGATTGACCCTTGAAACCGCCGCCACGGACGTTTACTTTCAGGTCATAAATATTTTCAGCACCCACCACTCCAAATGGGTCGGTCACATTGTTTTGAACGTGCATTTGAGGAAAGTACTCGCGGTAGTCTTTACCATTGATGGTAATCTTACCCTCCCCTTTCATCAGATAAACGCGGGCTACAGCAGTTTTGCGTCGCCCGACGGCATTTATCATTTCCATATTTCTTGCTTGAATGATGTAATTAGAATGATGAATCATGGATGATTGAGCGTGTGGGAGGCATTGCGAAAACATTCGTTATACCAACCAACGTCAACCATTCCATCAGAATTTGATGGCTTCCGGTTTTTGTGCCTGGTGCGGGTGCTCTGTACCAGTGTAAACAAACAGCTTTTTGGCCATTGCTTTTCCCAGTTTGGTTTTTGGCAACATCCCCTTGATCGCGCGCTCGATGATGCGCTCGGGGTGCTTGGCCAACATTTCTGCCGCAGTCGCTACCGTCAAACCACCTGGGTG
>JBIPOY010000383.1:0-3643 GCA_044378705.1 Saprospiraceae bacterium | reverse complement strand
GGCAACAAACTGGCAGCTAAAAAAGCAGCCAAAGAATTCAACGTACCCATGGTGCCCGGCATTGAAGAAGCCATCACCGATGTGGCCATGGCCAAAGACATTGGCCGCCGCATTGGCTATCCTATCCTCATCAAGGCTTCTGCCGGGGGAGGGGGCAAAGGCATGCGCGTGGTAGATCGGGAGGAAGACACCCAAGAACAGATGGAACGTGCCATTTCAGAAGCTATTTCTGCTTTTGGCGATGGTGCGGTATTCATCGAAAAATACGTCACCGGGCCCCGCCACATTGAGGTGCAAATCCTGGGTGATACCCACGGCAATCTGGTCTATCTGTTTGAACGGGAATGTTCCATTCAGCGCCGCCACCAAAAAGTGGTCGAGGAAGCTCCCTCGGCCATCCTCACCCCTGAACTCCGCCATGCCATGGGGGAAGCGGCCATTCGTGTCGCTCAAGCCTGCAACTATGTCGGCGCCGGCACCGTAGAGTTCTTGGTGGATGCACAACGGAATTTTTACTTCCTAGAAATGAATACCCGTTTGCAGGTGGAGCATCCCGTGACAGAAATGATTACCGGGCTCGACTTGGTAGAATGGCAAATACGGGTGGCACGGGGAGAAGCCTTGGGATTTGAACAAAAAGATCTCCGCATCCATGGTCATGCGTTGGAACTCCGTGTTTACGCAGAAGACCCCCTCAACCATTTCCTGCCCAGCGTTGGTACCTTGGAAAAATACAGGGTTCCCTCCGGACCGGGTATTCGGGTAGATGGCGGTTATGAAGAAGGCATGGAAGTACCCATTTATTATGACCCCATGCTCGCCAAATTGGTGGTGCACGGCGCCAACCGAGCAGAGGCCATTCAGAAAATGAAAGAAGCCATCGCCATGTATGAAGTAGAGGGGGTCGCCACTACCCTACCTTTTGGTGTTTTTGTGCTCCATCACCCCGCTTTCGTGACCGGCAATTTTGACACCCATTTTGTACACCAATATTACGCACCCGAACAACTGTTAGAGCAACAAAAAGAAACTGCGGAAGTAGCAGCCCTTTTGGGGTTGCGCTTGCACCTCGAAAACAAACGACAGTTAAAAGTTGTAACCGCCCAACAAAGCAACTGGAAACCTACTTACTGAAAAAAAGAAGACGGGGTACCCGCCATGGCCAGCAATAAATTAGAATGAAACAGGAGTTCCTTCCTAACGTTATTCCCCGGATACGGCACAAGATACCCCGCCACTGCACTCCGCTTTTGGGCAGAAAATTACTTCGCTTTTCTGGCTTCTTTGGTTTCGAGCACTTCCTTGCGAACAGTTTGGGCAAGGTCTTTCAACTCTTGCATGGCTTTTCTCACACGGCTACCCGCAGCAGCGTTGCCGGAAACAAATTTAGCAACGTCCGCTTCTGCTTCTGCTACTTTTTGTTTGATTTCATCTAGGATTTTGTTCATGTTTCAATTGGTTTACGTTAATAAATAGCCTTGTAAAGATACGATATTATCCTTATTGTGAACTTTTTTATCAAAAAAGGAAGAAAAACAACATGAAAAAAAACGCCAAAATATTTGTTGCCGGACACCGTGGAATGGTCGGGTCTGCCCTCGTAAGAAAATTAACACAAAAAGGATACGAACATTTCGTGTTGGCAGGGTCGGCTGACCTAGATTTGCGCAACCAAATGGAGGTCCATGAATTTTTTCGAAAAGAAAAACCTTCTCACGTGTTTCTGGCCGCTGCCAAAGTGGGCGGTATCCTCGCCAACAACACCTATAAGGCGGAGTTTTTGTACGATAACCTTATGATCGAGGCCAATGTGATCCATGCCGCCTATCTTTATGGGGTTGAAAAATTGATGTTTCTCGGATCTTCGTGTATTTACCCCAAAATGGCGCCTCAACCACTTCACGAAGATGCCCTGCTCACGGGACCGCTGGAACCCAGCAACGAACCTTATGCCATCGCGAAAATAGCCGGTATTAAACTGTGCGATGCCTATCGCTTTCAATACGGCTGTAATTTCGTCAGTGTTATGCCAACCAACTTATATGGCCCCAACGACAATTACCACCCGGAAAACAGCCACGTGCTGCCCGCTATGCTCAGAAGATTCCACGAGGCCCTGCGCGATGCTGCCCCAACCGTCACCATCTGGGGAAGTGGAACGCCCCGCCGTGAATTTTTGCACGTAGATGACCTTGCCGATGCCTGTTGCTTTCTGATGGAACACTACAACGAACCGGGGTTGGTCAACATCGGTACAGGAACGGATATCACCATTCTCGAATTGGCACAAATGGTCGCCCGGATTGTTGGCTACACGGGCGCCCTACAAACAGACCCTACAAAACCCGACGGAACCCCCCGAAAACTGATGGACGTCGGAAAATTACGGTCAATGGGTTGGCAGGCAAGCATACCCCTGGAGGAAGGAATCAGAAGCGTTTATGCGGATGTAAAAAACAAACTTTAAACCTGATTACGCACTTTATACTCTAACATCATGTCCCAACACACCTATGTTGCCATCATGGCCGGCGGCGTCGGAAGCCGCTTTTGGCCCGGAAGCCGGGAATCAAGACCCAAACAATTCCTCGATATGCTGGGCACCGGAAAAAGTCTCCTCCGACTTACCTTCGAACGGTTTTTACCCATTTGCCCCGCCAGTCATATTTTTATTGTTACCAATGCCCTCTACAAAGACTTGGTCAAAGAACAGATTCCGGAAATTACCGACAATCAAATTCTCTGCGAACCAAGCAGAAACAACACTGCCCCCTGTGTTTGCTACACCGCTATGAAACTGGCGGCCCTCGACCCAAATGCCAATTTTGTCATCGCTCCCAGCGATCACATCGTCTTAAAAGAACAGGCTTTCCTGGAAAAAATAAACCTCGCGCTGGGCTTTGCTGCCCACCACGACGCCCTGATCACCTTGGGCATCCAACCCTCACGCCCGGATACCGGTTACGGGTACATCCAAATGGCCCATGAAACGGAACCCGGTATCTTCAAAGTGAAACGATTTGCTGAAAAACCCAACGCAGATACCGCACTCGCTTTTGTCGCCTCCGGCGAATACCTGTGGAATGCCGGTATCTTCATCTGGAATGTACGCTCAATCCTAGCTGCCTACCAAAAATATGCCCCCAATATCTTCAATATCCTTGAAAAATGCGGCGGAAAATGGAACAGCCCCGGGGAACAAGCCTTCATTGACCAAGAATACCCCACGACGCCCAATGTCGCCGTGGACGTGGCCATCATGGAACAAGCAGACAATGTGTACACCATTCCGGCTGAATTCGGTTGGAGTGACTTGGGAACTTGGGCCAGCCTCCACGCAGAATGCCCCAAAGACCCACAACACAACGCGCTGCTCGGTGGGCAAACGATCGCACTAGACTCCAGTAATTGTCTCGTGCGGCTCCCAGCAGGTAAACTGGCCGTCCTCAAAGACCTGCACGACTATATCGTGGTGGATGAAAACGATGTACTCCTCATTTACCCAAAAAGCAAAGAACAAGAAATTAAACAGGTGACCGCTATTGTAAAAGAAAAAACAGGGGAAAAATATCTGTAAAAAACAGTCGTTTACCCCGCATTTTGTTCCTTTTTCCTGCTATTTACAGGAAATAAAAAAGTTTTC
>JBIPOY010000382.1:0-3646 GCA_044378705.1 Saprospiraceae bacterium | reverse complement strand
TTTGTTTGTACCACAAATAACCCCCAGATAGGCCACACCGCCACCGCCGGTGCTGAACACGTGACCAACATCATAGTTGGCAGATCCGATCACGCTGTTACAGGTGGTAATATTTTGGCCCAACATCGTGCCACCATTGTTGTTGGCATAGGGATCAGAAGCGGCTGTCAGGTAAATCAACAAATCGTTGTTGGCAACAATTTGCATGGTAACGGCTAAGTCTGTTTCATATACACCATTCACGCGGTTCATGGTGGTATTCATGGCCGCAAGCACCAGCGGTTTGGTACCGCCGTGAAAAGCGGCGTATTCGCCCGTACAGGCCAGCGCCAAGCGATAGCGACGCAATTGGGTGTCGCCCTGAAAATCCGGAGAAGCCGTCTCTTCGTGTGACAGGCCTGACTCCAGCACTGCAGCGCCTTCCGGAACAATGTTTTGACACGTCCAGGCTGCGTTTTCTTTCGCTGGCAGGTAATCCTTTTTAAAGTAAACGACATAAAAACTGGTATTCCCATGCACCATTGGATCAATGAAGTAGGAGCCACCGTTGGCAGAGGTCACCATCGCATGAAAACCAAAGGGGGTACAATCAAGTTTAATTTTGGCAGAAGGATCGTCCATCCCCCGACCGGTATAGCAGCGAATTTCGGGATATTTTGCCTGCAATTCAGGCGCCATCACCGGGGTTTCCAGTATTTGGAACTTACTCATTTTTCCGTCGGGCGTTGGCACCTCAACAATGGGCAGCGTTTGAGTGCCGGCGGAAGGTGTAAAGGCTTCAGGAGCCGTGGCCAAAACAGATTGTAAAGCGTTGATATCCAAGCGCATGGCACGGAATTTCTCCGGAACAATGCGACGTTCACCAGCGCTGGGTGCAGCACTCGTGGAAACATCAAGCCAAAGAGACTGGGCATTGAGGGCGCCGAAGCCCACAAGCGCACAGAGCAAAGAAAGGAAGTATCTAAGCATTTGAAAGTTGCAAAAGTTTGGGTTTGAAAAAATACAGGAATGTAACTGGTTGGGTAGTCGCGTCTGAGACAAAAAAGTGGCCTTTTTGGGCCAGACGCGACCACCAACCAGTTACACAGAAATTATTGTGGCGAATGTAACCACTTCATGCGCTTTTTAAAGACAATTATTAGGCTTTTTGCAAGTAGCAGGCGAATTTTAAAGGCCTATCAACCGTTTAATGAGTGCCTCGTCCACAGCGCCTCCGGCAAAATCATCGAAAGCCCGTTCGGTTACCTGAATAATATGATCGCTGATGAAGGGAGCTCCTTCACGGGCACCCTGCTCGGAAGCCTTGATGCAACATTCCCATTCCAGCACCGCCCATCCCCGGTAGTCATACTGGGCCATTTTAGAAAAAATAGACGCAAAATCAACCTGGCCATCGCCCAATGAGCGGAAGCGTCCGGGCCGATCTATCCAATCTTGGTAGCCGCCATACACGCCACTTTTCCCGGTCGCGTTGAACTCAGCGTCTTTCACATGGAACATTTTGATCCTATCGTGGTAAAAATCTATGAATTGTAGGTAATCCAACTGCTGCAACACAAAATGGGATGGGTCGTAAAGGATGTTACAACGCGGATGGTTGCCGACCGCCGATAAAAAACGCTCAAACGTAATGCCATCGTGAAGATCTTCACCGGGGTGAATTTCATAGCAAACGTCAACGCCCGCTTCTTCAAAGGCATCCAAAATCGGAAGCCAGCGAATTGCCAGTTCGCGAAATCCCGCCTCTACCAAGCCTTTCGGGCGCTGCGGCCACGGGTACACGGTGTGCCATAACAGCGCACCTGAAAATGTCGCGTGGGCATCCAAGCCAAGATTCCTGCTGGCTTTGGCGGCATTTTGAAGGGTTTGCACCGCCCAGGCAGTTCGACCTGCGGGGTTTCCTCGCAAGTGCTCCGGCGCAAATGTGTCGAACATCAAGTCGTAAGCCGGGTGTACCGCCACCAATTGACCCTGTAAATGGGTAGAAAGCTCTGTAATCTGCACGCCACAGGCTTCCACTCGGCCCTTTAAGTCGTCGCAATACGCCTTGCTTTCCGCCGCTTGCTCAAGATCTATGAGGCGGCTGTCCCAAGTAGGTATCTGTACCCCGACGTACCCCAAGGCGGCAGCCCATCGGCAAATTCCCTCGAGGGAGTTGAATGGGGCCTCGTCCCCCAAAAATTGAGCAAGAAAAATGGCTGGTCCTTTTATTGTTGTCATGTGAATACGTTGATATTTTCGACAGCAAACATCCACAAAATTTACAAAATCCAACAACAAAGACCTAGAAAATGCTAAAGTTGTTTGTAAAAACACCCGCTTCAGCACTTCATTCCCTCAAAAACCAACACTGGAGAACACGGGGTAATGGTCAGAGAAAATATTATCACGAACCACCCGGCACGAAAAAGGTGCGATACTTTTTTCGGTAAGGATATAATCGATCCGTAGCAACGGCAATGCACCAGCAAAAGTAGTACCCTGGCCCATTCCTTTTTCCCGAAAGGTATCCGTGAGGCCGTCTGACAACACATGGTAAACAAACGAATTGGGCGTATCATTGAAATCACCGCAGACAATAACCGGATACTTGGAGGCTTCGATGTGCTCCCGCAGCTTTTTTGCCTGCTGGGCTCGGATACTGGTGGCATCTCCCACACGATCCAGTACGTTTCCAATGTCTTGCCACGTTTCACCCTCATCTAAGTCACCTTTTTCGATGACCCGCGTGGTGGTCTGCGTGACCCTGTTGGATTGAAGATGCACATTGTACACCCGTACGATATTGGATTTTCCAAAGCGAATATCTGCCCAAAGAATGGAGTTGGCCGTTTTACCAAAAGGTACCTCACCGCCCGATTCAATCGGATAGCGGCTGAGTATTACCGTGCCTTTCTTTAGGTTAAAGACGTAGGGATAGCCCATTTTTTCAGCCAACAACCGGTAAAACTTGCCGCTTGTTTCTTGGGTACACAAAATGTCAGGGGCGCCATTCTCTTCTAAAAAACGCGCATAGGCAGATACCCGCTTCTCCCGCCAAGCAATGGTAGGCTCCTTGCCAAGGTACACGCCTCCTAGGTTGTGCGTACACACCGTAATAGCGCTTTCAGGTACCTGGTTTTTTCCAAAATCAAGCCCGATAAAACCGGTCAGGTACTGCCACCCAAACAACAAAATACCCAAATGGTACAAGGCAAATCGGTTGAACTGCCACAGCCAAAGCAGCATCAAAACAATATTGAGCACCAACAACCCGGGAAACGCTGTTCCAAAAAAGACAAACCAAGCGCATTGCCCCGGATCAACCAAAGGAGATATGTAAGACAAAAGCGTGAGCACCACCACCATGGCACTCAGCAACTGAAGGATGGTACGAAGCAAAGAATCCATTGGGACAGTTCAACTTTTCAGAAACGTTTTGCGGTAGTATCATACCTCCATTTCTTCCAATTATTTTTGGCTTGCCTCGAAAAGAAAATCTTTTTCCTCTTGGGAAAGACTTTCATACCCGGTAAGTTTAATTTTATCCAAAATAGCATCGAGTTTTTCTTGAAATGAACGAGTATGCACGTCACTTCTTGAATTCCCCTTCGAGGTGCCAACATAAGTCGCCTTCATGGCCCCAGGCCTGTTTTTCCGTGGGTCT
>JBIPOY010000076.1:0-10602 GCA_044378705.1 Saprospiraceae bacterium | reverse complement strand
GTGCATAAATCCCTCCTTTGGTGGCCATTTTTCCTCCCACATTGTCTGTCTAACAAATTGACACCGTTCTTCGTATCTGTAAAGAAATATTGCCATGCTGATTACAATATTACATTGGACAAAGGATTAGCGCCGTAGGGTAGGAAGGGGGAGGCGCCTGCACGTAAATCAAAAAAAGTGAAACACATTGTTGAATGGATGTTCAGCACCACAGAAAAACGGATACTCCATGGACTTCACCCTATAACTGATTTCGCGTTATTTTACTACAAATTAACAAGTTTTTTCGCATTTTATTTGATTTTTTTCACACTTTAGTAAAATTTAATTAAAAAGTAGTCTTTTGTGAAGAATTCTGTTGAAAATAGTACTGATTCTGGTTTCCCCATGATGCCGGGTGATGCGGTGGGCTTATCCATAGAAGGGGTACTGTCTGTTTTGGAAAAAAAATACGGCTCTGCTTTTTACGCGGCATTTGAGGGTGATACTTACCCGGGTCCGGCACAACAATACAAAGACTGTTCGTGGCTAAAAAAAGCCAATACGGTGGGCATTAATGTGCGAACATTGGGCGATTTCTGGTCGGTAGTACCGTACGCCTTAACACTTCCAACGGCACAAAACGCCATTCATTTTCTTCCTATTTTTGAACCTGGTGTTGTCTCCAGTTTGTACGCACCCACCAGCTGGAATATTAACCCTGCATTTTTTAGCACCCGTTTGGTGGCTTTTTTTCCCCAATTGAATACGGTTGAAAAGCAATTATCCCTTACCATACGGCTGCTCCATTTAATGGGAAAATCAGTAGGCCTTGATGTCATTCCTCATGTAGATCGATATGCGGAATCAGTGTTGGCCAATCCATCCTATTTTGAGTGGGTTCGACGGGTAGACATGACATTGGTGGATCATTCCGCCGAACTTCACCTGACGGTGCGTTCTGTCTTGTACCGTTTTTTATTAGAAAGGGGGAGTAGGGCAGCGGACACTGAATTTCCACCCTCGGCGGTTGATTTTTTTGAGCGTTTTCCGGAAATTTTGCGCCTGCGAATGATGTTTGGGGAAAAATATGAGTATGCCCAACGCTTGGCCAATCGTGTGGAAATGGTAGACTTATTGTACCAAGAGGGGTATGAAACGCTGCCTGCAACCATGGGCCCTCCCTATCGTGGAATAGAAGTAGATCCCCATCCGGAAGCCAAAATAATGGATAGTGCAGGCCGAGTTTGGCGGGATTATCGTATGGTCAAGCCGGAGAAGTTTTCGCGGGTTTTTGGGCCCTTGACGCGGTACAAACTCTACGAAACCTTGGACAACAACCGAGGCTGGGCGTTGGATTTTGACAAGCCGTTTGTTCCTGTTTGGGAGTACGTAACAAGCCAATACAAGCGCATTCAATCTGAATTTGATTTTGATTTTATGCGAGGTGATATGTCTCATGTACAGATGAGACCAAGTGGTACTCCAGCCGTACACGACCAATACTATGATTTGTTGGGTGCCATAAAGCAGTCAGTTCTGCCTGAAAAGCCATACTTTGGCTATTTCGCGGAAAGTTTTTTGGCCCCACCCGGTGAGATGGCCTATGGTGACGAGTGTGATCACTTGGAAGCTTCATTTGCGGACACAACCCTAGGAGATTTACAGTCGGAATCGATGGGTACCGAGCATTTTGTTCAACAATTTGCCCGCTATTGGGCGCTGCTAAAAACACGTCTTTTTGCGCCTGTATTCACCATGATGACCGCCGACAAAGATGATCCGCGTTTTGATGCATATTACTTGTTGGGCAATGAAACCCGCTACTTTATGGCGTTATTTTTGACCGATATGCCGTCCTATATGGGACTTGGTTTTGAGTGCCGAGACCCGCATCCGACAGCAGCGCCGAATGAGCATTATACAAAATTGTATGTTTTCCAAGAGGATGAAGGCCCCAAGCGCACCAAGGGAGCATTTATTTGGGGGCGTAATCAGTCACTCTTTCAAAACTTATGTGTACAAAAAGAACTTTCGGAAGAAGTGCTGCCTAAAATTGAGGATGCTGAAACCCTGTGGTTGATATCGCCTGATCCTACGGGAAACAATACGGTGATTGCTTGGACGCAGTTGCTTCAACCCGCATTTGTTTTTGTGGTCAACATGAGCCAAACCGCCGAAAATACGGATCATATTTTAAACCTTCCGAATGGACGTTGGAGGTTGCGGTATTCAACGGAACGGGTGGGAAATCCAGTGGTCGCATCTTCCCCGGTAACGCTTCATTTGATGCCAGGCGAGTGTTTGGTCTGGGAAAAAGAGGCTGTTTGAAAATTATGTTCTGCATCAGGGTTAATATTTTACATATTTTTAATGAATGTTCTGACATCACGCGCAATTCGCTGTAATTTTGCCCTTCGTTAATGGAATGTTTCAACTGTTCCACAATAAGAATTATCGTGAACCGTTCCTATGTTGTCTTGTTTATCTCTGACGAATATCCACATTTAAACCTTGTACGTATGAAAAAATGGCATAAATTGCTCGCTTTTGCACTATTTGTTTCACTTTTTATCTTGGAATCTTGTAGCCGTGGTTATGGCTGTCCGGGTGCTGACCTTTAATTTTGTTGATTATGAAAATAAATTGGCACGAACTTCAGGCTCTAGCGGATGTTGATGCCGTTGTAGAGCGATCCAAGATTGTTCCGTGTTTAATTTTCAAACACAGTACGCGTTGTGAAATAAGTGCTATTGCAAAATATCGCTTAGAATCAGAATGGAATTTTGGTGAGCAGGAATTGGAAGCATATTTTTTGGATATTCTACAGTTTCGTCCGGTTTCTGACTATATTTCAGAGGTTTTTTCAGTTTATCATGAGTCGCCGCAGGCACTCCTGATGCATGACGGTATGTGTGTGTTTGATGTTTCTCACTTGGACATACGCGTTGATGAGATCACCCAAGCCCTCTCTTTAGAGCAAAAGCTCTGATCAAGGTGCTGCATTACTGTTTTATACTGACCATTTTCACCGACATGCTTTGTGGAAAGCCTTAGACCTTTCGCCCGATTTTTGTTTTTTGCGGTGTACACGTCAGCGATTGTTGCTGAGATTTGGTTGCGCAACGTTGTTCAGGGTGTTGAGATGCGCAGATCAATGCGCGTAAGGCGTCGTTGGGCCATTCATTTGCTCCGCGGATTGGGTGTCAGGGTAAGCCAAACAGGTATTATCCCCGATTTTCCGTGTTTGATCGTGAGCAATCATCGCTCGTATATTGATCCGATATTGTTGTTGCAGCATGTTGATGCGTACCCGGTTGCAAAAGCGGAACTTGCGAATTGGCCAATTATTGGAAAGGGGGCAAAACTTGCTGGAATATGGTATATAAACCGGGAGAATGTAAAAAGCCGAGCGAGTACCCTGCAGGGCATCAGCGACATTATTGCCTCGGGTTATGCCGTGATCATCTTTCCGGAGGGTACCACGTCCGATGTTGAAGGTACACTTCCTTTTAAGCGAGGTGTCTTTCAACTTGCTTCAAAGTCGAGTATCCCCATAGTGCCGGTGGCCATTTCTTTTCAAGAGCGCGATGATTATTGGGTGGGGGAAGAAACGTTTTTGAGCCATGCGGGAAGAAGATTTCGCCAGAAAAAAATCCACGTTTCGGTTCATTACGGACCAACACAGTACGGCGGTGACCCTGAAATATTGATGGAAACTTCAAGGCTTTGGATTGAAGCACAACTAAAGATATCTTCTAGTCGCAATCCTGTCGTGGGGGTTAAGGCGTAAATAAATCAATGCTTGCCAAAATAGAATTAGATAATTAAATAGAAAAAATGCTGCGTTGCGCTATCTTCGCGGCTCAATGGCTCCGTAGTTCAACGGATAGAATGTAGGTTTCCGGAACCTATGATAGTGGTTCGATCCCACTCGGAGCTACCAGTAAGGCCCTCTCAGAGAAATACTGCGAGGGTTTTTTTATAAAAACAAGATACCGGCACTAATTTTAATCTAATTTCGCCGCCTGAATACCATTAAGACCGTGTCAGACGTATATTTTCCCTACAAGGCGATTATTTTCAACCTAGATGGTGTCTTGGTCGATACAGCAGCCTACCACTATATGGCTTGGCGAAAGTTGTCCAATGGGCTCGGCTTTGATTTTACAGAACAGCAGCACGAAGAATTGAGAGGACTGAGCCGAATGGCCAGTCTGGAGCGTATATTGGAGTGGGGTGGCATTTACATGACAGAGGCGGAAAAACTTCACCTTGCTGACGTAAAAAACAATTGGTACACCCAGTTGATTACAGAGGTAAAACCTACTAATGTGTTGCCCGGGGTTGTGAGCTTCTTGGAGGAATTAAGCACAAACGGCATTCAACTTGCGTTGTCTTCTGCGTCTAGGAGTGCTCGTAAAGTATTACAATCTACCCATTTGGAGCAATATTTTGATGTGGTGGTCGATGGTTATTCCACCAGGAAAAGCAAACCTGACCCGGAGTGCTTTCAGTTGGCTGCACGGGATTTGGGGGTTGCGCCCTCTGATTGTTTGGTGTTTGAAGATTCGCTCCTGGGCGTTAAAGCGGCTAATTTTGGCGGGTTTACCGTTGTCGGTATTGGTAAAGCAGGATACCTGCAAGAGGCGTATTATATCATTCCCGGTTTTCAAGGGTATTCCTTAGAAAAATTGGCAGCAATTTTGCCGAATCCATCTATCCGTTCAACTCAATTATTTCACGTAATATGAAATTCAGTTTCACGCTCACCGCTTTGGTCGTTTTGTCGTCCTATCTGACTTGTCAAAACATCCATAAAGCCAGTTTTCCAACAGCTCAGTCCGCTGATACCGTACGGAATTACTCTAATGCAGGATATAACTGGAACGCTTCCCATGTCATTGAAGGCAACAATCCGGACAGCGCTTTTACGTATCAGGTAAAGCAGGCCCCGGCACGTGTTGTGGTGCCTTGGGAAAAGGTAACCCCACCCAGCACCAGTCGCCGGGCATTTTTAGCGACAGGTTGGTGGAATACTAAAATGGCATTTCAATCTTCAGACACAACTGTTCATGTGCATTATTTGGGGAAATCGCTTCAGTTTCGGGAAGACCAGACTTTTGACATCATACAAAATGGCAAAGTATTGGAAACGGGGCATTGGGCGTATGACGATCCCAATAAAGTGATGTACATCGCTTGTCGAGATACCTATTTTAACAATACCTGGAAAGTACAAGAGAATGGTTTCCGCATGGTGTGGCTTGGTAATACCGACCTTAATTTTACCGGTATTCAGGTAAGATTTGACGGTACGAAGACTCCTCCGGCGGGAATGTAAGAGTACCGTTTTACGTTTGTTAAAAATTTTGGTAATCGTCTATTTATACAGACACTTTTCGATGTATGAAAAAAGTAGTGCAATTTGTTTTTTTGTTGTGTCTGTTGGTAAGCTGTTCTGACAATATGCCCGGTACCATCCGCCAATCAAAAACCATGGATAAAGATCGTCCCCCAGCCGCGCCGGCATGGGCGTCCAATGCTGTACTGTATGAGTGCAATGTTCGACAATTTTCTCCCGAGGGCAATTTCGCTGGGGTTTCCGTTCAGTTGCAACGGTTGAAAGACCTCGGGGTGGATGTATTGTGGCTGATGCCCATTCATCCGATCGGGTTGTTGAACAGAAAGGAAACACCGGATGATCTGGGAAGCCCGTATTCTGTGCGCGACTATTTTGCGGTTAATGCTGACCTAGGCACATTGGATGACCTGAAAAATTTGGTTGCAAAAGCGCACAGTCTTGGTTTGAAGGTCATCATGGACTGGGTTCCCAACCATACTTCCTGGGATGCCGTTTGGATGAAAACACATCCTGCGTATTATACCCAAGTAAATGGGCATTGTACAGCGCCCTTGAATGAGCACGGCGCCTCTACCGGTTGGGATGATTGCGTGGATCTTGACTATTCGAACCCCGATTTGCGTAGGGGGATGATTGAGGCGATGCAATATTGGATAAAAACGGTTGATATTGACGGATACAGGGTTGATATGGCCGGTCTGGTACCCAATGATTTCTGGATGGAGGTCAGACCAGCCCTAGATTCCTTAAAAAATATTTTCATGCTGGCTGAATGGCAGGATGAACCGGCACACTTCAATTCCTGCTTTCATGTGAATTATGGCTGGAAATGGAAAGATGTAACCAAAGATATCGCTGCCGGCAACCAGACGGCCATTGCCTTGGATACCCTGCTGGATTATTTGAATACCTATTATCCGGAGGGGTATCAACAACTGTATTTCACTCAAAATCACGACGAAAATAGCTGGAGTGGTAGTGAGGCAGCGTTGTATGGCGCATCGGCACAGGCGTTTAACGTGTTGATGTTTACTTGGCAGGGTATTCCTATGATATACAATGGGCAAGAAGACGGGTTAAGTCAGCGTCTTGCTTTTTTTAAAAAAGACCCTATTCGGTGGAATGGCTATCAAAAAACGCCATTTTTTCAAATGCTTTGCGAGTTGCGTCACAACAACAAATCCTTGCGAGCAGGAGCCGCCGGAGGGAAATTGGTAAAAATAAAGACCGATAAAGATGATCAAGTGTATGCTTTTACCCGGGAAAAAGAGGGTGAACGGGTGATTGTCATCACCAATTTGAGTAAACAACCCTGTGACGTGTTGTTGGCTCCCGATGATCAAACCGTTGGATCATATCTGAATCTGTTTGGCGCCAGTACCATTCAGGTGACCAAAGAAATGCAACTAAACCTAAAACCCTGGGAATATCTTGTGCTTACGAACAAGTAAAACCTGACACATTTATTGCTTCCAGAGTGGGCTTTGTCTTGCCTGTTTTGTATAAAATGTGGTCAAAGATTTAATTTATAATGTCTCCAGCCGGCGAGCAAAACGCACAGTTCAATCACCGCCTCAGTTTGGGCGGGCTCCTTATTACCCTGGGTATTATCTATGGAGACATAGGAACATCTCCCTTGTACGTAATGAAATCAATCGTTGGCAATGATTTGGTTGGGCGGGAGACTATCTTTGGAGCGGTATCTTTGGTTTTTTGGACACTCACCATCCAAACGACATTTAAGTATATAGCATTGGTACTGCGTGCAGATAATAAGGGAGAGGGGGGGATTTTTTCCCTTTACACCTTGGTAAGGCGGCGGCGGAAGTGGCTATTGTATCCCGCCATGATTGGGGGCAGTGCTGTTCTTTCTGAAGGAATGATTACACCACCGATCACGGTTTCTTCTGCGGTGGAAGGGCTACAAGGAATAGAAAGCCTGTCCCATATACATATTCCGGTGGTGCAGGTTACCATTGCCATCATTTCCCTGCTTTTTGTCTTTCAACAATTTGGAACAGCGGCGGTGGGCAAGTTCTTCGGTCCCATCATGTTGATCTGGTTTTCAATGTTGGGGGTTTTGGGGATCATTCAGGTTGTTTCGGACATTTCAATACTGCAAGCGCTCAATCCACTTTGTGCTTTCAGGATGTTGATACACCATCCCAATGCGCTGGTATTGATGGGCGCTGTGTTTTTGTGTACCACAGGTGCGGAAGCCTTGTATGCTGATTTGGGGCACTGCGGCAAAGAAAACATTCGCATCAGTTGGATTTTTGTCAAAACGTGCTTGGTCATCAATTATTTAGGACAAGCGGTTTGGTGTTTAAAATTTGAAGGTCAGCATCTTCCTGAAATGAGGGCCTCCGAGCTGGTCAATCCATTTTATGGGGTAATGCCGGAATGGTTTCTACCATTTGGAATTGCGATTGCGGCGGTGGCTGCTGTTATCGCCAGCCAAGCGATGATTTCGGGGTCTTTTACCTTGGTCAGTGAAGCGATTCGACTGGGTTTATTGCCAAAGTTGACGGTTATTTTCCCGACACACCTGAAGGGACAACTGTACATTCCTGCGGTCAATACCATGCTTTGGGCCGGTTGTGTTGCAATTACAGCCTATTTTCAAGAGTCAAAGGCCATGGAAGCAGCGTACGGGCTATCCGTCACGATCACGATGTTGATGTCAACCATATTATTGTCCAATTTCTTTGTCATGAATAGGGTGAAATCTTGGTTGATTTGGGTGTTTTTAATTTGGTATCTCACCTTTGAAGGCGCTTTTTTTACCGCCAACATCATAAAATTCGCGGACGGGGGCTTCATCACCGTCTTGGCGGCATCGGTCTTGTTGGGGTTGATGTTTGTTTGGGTAAAGGCCAAACAGATCAAGGATCGGTTCATTCAGAATTTTAAGGTCAATGACTATATTGACCAATTGATCATGTTGAGCAATGATGAGGAAATTCCAAAATATGCTTCCAACCTTGTTTTTCTGAGCAGCGCCAAGTCTCCCCGTAAAGTTGAAGAGAAGATACTCTACTCAATTTTGCAGACGCAACCCAAACGCGCGGATATCTACTGGTTTATCCACATTGAGGTTACCGACGAGCCCTATACCATGGAATACAAGGTAAATGTATTGGCGCCCGATGATGTTTACAAGGTTACTTTCCGCCTTGGATTCCGTGTGGAGCAACGGATGAATCTGTTTCTAAAAAAAGTGGTAGAACACCTTATCGAAAACGATGAGTTGAATATCAAGGCGCGGTACCACGTGCGATACGATGAGATTTCAACGGGCGACTTCAAGTTTGTACTGATTCAAGAGTTTTTGTCGCACGAAAATGACTTGCCGGTCTTGGAGCAAATCATCATGAGTATTTATTTGTTGGTCAAACGTTATACCGCTTCTCCTCAAAACTGGTTTGGGCTTGACAGTGATTCTGTGGAACTGGAGAAAGTACCGCTGGTGTTGCGCAGGGTACAGGACTTTTCCTTAAGAAGGGTGAAGTAATGTCAATGTATTTCCGAAAGAAGCTATGAAAATCCTGCTGATCCGATTTTCGTCTATTGGAGACATTGTACTTACCACGCCAGTGTCGCGTTGTTTAAAAAATCAATTGGGTGCGGAGGTGCATTACCTCACCAAAAAGATGTTTTCCGGACTACTCGAGCCCAATTCTACCATTGACAAGGTTTATTCCTTTGAAAAAGAAGTCAGTGAAGTATTGCCTGCTCTGAGGGCTGAGCGTTACGATATTGTTCTTGATTTGCACCACAACTTGAGAAGCTTGCACGTGAAATGGGCCCTTGGGCGACCTTCGGCTGCCTTTCAAAAACTGAATATGGAGAAATGGTTGTTGGTTCACACCGGTATAAACCGGATGCCGGACAAACATATCGTGCATCGATATTTGGAGACAGCAAAACATTTGGGTGTAGTATACGATGGTTTGGGCTTGGACCATTGTATTCCGAAAGAGGCAATGGTGGCGGTTGACACACTGTCTCCAATGCTTCAAAAGGATCGTTACACGGCATTTGTCATCGGCGCCACCCATGCTACGAAGCGAATGACGCGCGAAAAAATGGTTCAAATTTGTCGGCAATTACAGCATCCTGTTGCCATTTTGGGTGGTAAAGCAGAAGCGGATGACGGGCAGTTTTTGGCGGATCATTCCTTGGGAATGGCGGTCAACTTGTGCGGAAAATTGACACTTCAACAATCAGCTTCTGTGGTGGATCAATCGGCTGTGGTACTCACACACGACACAGGGTTGATGCACATTGCTGCTGCCCTGCACAAGCGGGTAGTCAGTGTTTGGGGCAGTACCGTGCCTGCATTCGGCATGTATCCCTTTTACCCGGAGGGCATGCATCTCAATACGTCCATTGAAATTACGGGCCTTTCCTGCAGACCCTGTTCCAAAATCGGACACCCATCATGCCCTCAAGGCCATTTTCGCTGTATGGTTGACCTAGATGCGCACCAAATTTCCAAGACGATAAACAGTATCTATGAAATCCAGGAGCGGTAATAATTTCCGTCTTCTATTCCGGCAGCATATTCCGTCATTAGCAGGGGCCGGAAGGTATCCACCATCACGGCCAATTCGTGTGTTTCTTTTTTACCGATGCTTTTTTCTACCGTACCCGGGTGTGGCCCGTGTGGAATACCGCCGGGATGCAGGGTAATCATGCCGCGTTCAACGTGTTTTCTGCTCATGAAATCACCATCTACATAGTAGAGCACTTCATCGGAGTCTATATTCGAATGGTTGTAGGGTGCAGGAATAGACAGGGGATGGTAGTCGAACATCCGCGGCACAAATGAGCAGATCACAAAATTATGTCCTTCGAAGGTTTGGTGAATGGGCGGCGGCATGTGCAGACGTCCGGTGATTGGTTCAAAGTCGTGGATACTGAATGCAAAGGGGTAGGTATAACCATCCCATCCTATGACATCAAAGGGGTGATTTAGGTAGTGATAGGGATAAATATTGTCTTGTTTTTTGATATAAAACAGGAAATCTCCCCGTTCGTCGTGTGTTACAAGGTTGATGGGTTTTCGAATATCGCGTTCGCAAAAGGGGGCATGTTCCATCAGTTGGCCGAACTCGTTTCTATACCGCTTGGGGGTAGAGATGGCACCTATGCTTTCCACGATAAAAAGGCGGTTGTGTGGGGTGTCAAATTCCAGCTGATAAGTGGTGCCTCGTGGCAACACGAGATAGTCGCCATACGAGAAGGCCAGCGTT
>JBIPOY010000075.1:0-10614 GCA_044378705.1 Saprospiraceae bacterium | reverse complement strand
ATATGCTGCTGTGGCTGCTGCCGTACCGATGGCGGCGACCTTCAGCGCTCCTTTCAAGGGTGGTTGTCCGGTCGCCTTGCTTTTGAACCACCCAAATACCAATAGACACAGCAATGTAATCACCGCTGAGTATTTCAGCCCCTCGCTCGCGACATCAAAAAAATAGTAGGGAATGAGTGGAATAAGGCCACCCACCACATAGGAGAGTCCGATGGTGAGGGCACTTTTAGTAGCGCGCCCTTCGTCGGGTTTTTCCAGCCCAAGTTCAAATTTCATCATGAAATCCACCCAGCGATCTTTGTTGTTGGCCAGCTCCTCTACTACGGCGTGTTGGGTCGTTTCACTGAGCCCATAATCCGCTAAAATTTCCCGTATCTCTTGTTTTTCTCGTTCCGGTACACGCTCCACCTCGTCGTATTCACGGGCAAGTTCTGCGTCGTAATGTTCCACTTCAGTTTGTCCGGCCAAGAAGCCACCCAACCCCATCGCAATAGAACCAGCCACAATCTCCGCAATACCGGCGGTGAGTACAATGGACGAACTGGCGACAGCCCCCGAAAGGCCTGCTGCCAAAGCAAAAGGAACCGTAAGTCCATCAGACATACCGATGACGATGTCCGTGATAAATTCGGAGTTTCTGAAGTGTTCTTCGTGGTGTTCGTGGTAGTGTGGGTGGAGGTGAATGTCTGGCATATCGGTGGATAATTTATTGCGAAAAAAAGGTAGAGGGCGACAAAAGCACCAACCCACCAAGGCTCAAAGAAAAACCAATCCCCTTTCAAAACCTAATTACTTTGAGTGAAATATTGCTGTTTTTAAGCAATATTTCAACCGTGTTCAACAAATATGCAACATTTAATATGCCGCCATGGTAGTATTTGTAGTACTACGAAATGGTAGGTCGGTTCGCGCTGCCCGGATTTTTTTGCATCCGCGTTTGTTGTAAACAGCCCCAACGCCCATACAAATAAAAAAGCCGTCGCACCCAGTCAGTGGTGCGACGGCTTTTCGGCAAAAAGTTACAGGGGGTAGGGAAATTATTCGTCGTCGTCTTCTGTCACCCCTTTGAGGCGGTATTTGGATTTTTCTGTTGGTTTGAGTTTTTTCTTTTTGTGGTCTTGGAATTGTTGGTTGAAATCGCGTTCTTCCAAGCGGCGGGAGTCTTTTTTACTCTTTTCCCAGGTTTTCATGGCAAAAGTTGTGTTTGATTTTTACACCGTCCTTTTCGTGGCTGAAAAGTTTTAAAGGTGTTTAAGTGAACTGATGAGTACGAATAAGGTTACAAAAATACCCTCTTTTGTGAATGAAGCAAGCGTGAAAAAAAAAATTTATTTAAAAAGTCGTGTTTACATCAAAAATAATTGTTGTGGTTCATAAGTAACTGGTTGGGTGGCACGCTGTCTGGCCCTAAAAGACCTATTTTCCGCTATACTTCGCAGATTTTTTTGACGGTAGCGCTGCTATGGCCTGCAAAAATCTGCTTCGTCTGGCAAAAAACGGCTACTTTTCTGTCTCAGACGCGACCACCTAACCAGTTACCAATAGCAATAATATTCGTATTTATTTGAAAAGCACTTTACATTTGAGCGCTTTGGTGTCGGGGTTTCCTCCGGCCTTGTTGGCCAACAAAACTTATTGAGTATGAAATATTCCATGATCTTGCTGCTGTGGGTAGCATCTATGAACGCGCTGTTTTCTCAGCAAACGCAGGCTGTCCAATTTTCTTGGGGTTTGGAACAGCTTCCGGCAAATTTCAACCTCGTAAAACAGCAAAAGAGCGTGGCTGCTGAGGAGCTGATAGAGGGTAAATTTGTGCGGTTGGTGCATTTTGAAAAGACGCTTTCTTCCCGTGAACGCGATGCCGTCGCGTTATTAGGGGTTGAAATCTTGGGGTATGTATTTCCGTCCACCTATCTGCTGCTCCTGCCCTCGGAAATGGATTGGCAGCCGTTGGAAAAGTTTTTGCCCTACAGTGTTGTCGCTGTAAAACCGGAATGGAAAATGGCCAAAAGCCTACGGGAACCTCCCTATGGCACATGGGCCGTACAAGGCGAATGGATAGACATCAATATTAAGGTATATGCACCGGTTTCAATACCGGTCGCGGCGGCAGTTTGTCGGGAGCAGGGCCTGATGGTACTCAAGGAAGGTACCCAAAATGGCTTTATTCAAGTGCGGGTACGACAAGACGCGCTGCAGGATGTGGCCTCGCTTCCATTCATACAAACGCTGGAATTGGTACCGCCTCCCGGGGAACAAGAGGATACCAAGGGGCGCTCTTTACACCGTTCGAATGTGCTCGATTCCGAACATCCGTTGGGTAAAAAGTACAATGGGGAAGGCGTGACTACCTTGGTCCGCGACGATGGTCAATTGGGACCGCACATTGATTTTCAGGGTCGGTTGTTCAATCAAACACAAACGCCGGCCACCTCTGGCACCCATGGCGATGGGGTGGGGGGTATCATCGCCGGGGCCGGCAACCTTGATCCCACCAAAAAAGGTATGGCTGCTGGGGCCGATGTGTTTGTGGTCGATTATATCAATGATTTTCAGGACCAAACGCTGCCATTGCACCTGAGCAAAGATGTGACCATTACCAACTCCTCCTACTCCGATGGGTGTAATATTGGCTATACCCTGGCAACCCAAACGGTTGACCGGCAATTGTACGAGCATCCAACGCTGATGCACGTTTTTTCAGCGGGTAATTCCAATGGCTCCAATTGTAACTATGGTGCCGGAACGCAGTGGGGCAACATTACGGGTGGGCATAAAATGGCCAAGAATGCCATTGCTACGGCCAATCTTCTGCCCGACGCCACGCTGGATGCTACCTCAAGCAGGGGCCCCGCCTACGATGGGCGTCTCAAACCTGACATTTCAGCCAATGGAACCAATCATTTTTCCACCAATCCCAACAACGAATACCAGGAATTTGGCGGTACATCCGGGGCGGCACCGGGTATTGCCGGTTGTTTGGCCCAGCTGACACATGCCTACAAAGACCTCCATGCCGGTCAGGAACCCCCGGCCACGCTGCTCAAAGCTGCGATCCTCAATACAGCCAACGATCTTGGCAACGTTGGTCCGGATTTTAAATTTGGCTGGGGGCATGTCAACAATTGGCGCGCTTTGTTGCTGTTGGAGCAAAACAGGCACCTGTCTTCCCAGGCAGACCAAGGTTCAACCAACCTACACACCCTACAAATACCGGGCGGCACACGTCAGGTACGGCTGATGATCGTGTGGGCCGATCCTCCGGCTGATCCTGCCGCCCCTCGTTCGCTCGTTAACGACTTGGATATCCGGGTCGTTTCGCCGGATGGCGCTGCCCTGTACCTGCCGTGGAAGTTGAATCCAACCCCCACCGCCACGGCGCTGGGATCACCGGCTACCACCGGGCGTGATTCCTTGAACAATGTAGAACAGGTAGCCCTCCTTGACCCTGTGCCAGGGGAGTATTCAATATTCGTGGATGGATATGACGTGCCCTTGGGGCCTCAGGCCTACTATTTGGTTTGGGAGTTTGTGACGGATGACATTAAAATCACCTATCCTGCCGGTGGTGAAGGCTTTGTTCCGGGAGCGGTAGAGCGTATTCATTGGGATGCATATAACACGGCCGACAATTTTAACCTGCAATATTCTACAGACGGGGGGACAACCTTCACACCCATTACAACAGTCGCTGGGGGTAAACGAATGTACGATTGGACGGTTCCCGAGACCGTCAGTGGTGGGGTATTGCTTGCCATTGACCGCGAGGGGCATCGCGATACCACAGATTTCCCCTTCTCCATTGCCCCGGTGCCACAGGGATTGCAAGTCATCAAAGTATGTCCGGATTCTATGACGGTGCAATGGGATAGCACCGCGGAAGCTCTTTCTTATGATGTATATCTCTTGGGTGAGAAATACATGGATCTTATTGGAACGGCAGATACGAATCAATATCAGTTTCCCATCACCAATGCCGGTGAGGCCCATTGGATTTCTGTGCGCAGCAAGTTTGACAATGGGGCACTCAGCCGTCGTGCGATTGCGATCAACTGGCCCGGGCAGCTCAAAAATTGTCCCCAAGGCAAGGACCTCGGGGTACGTACCTTGGTGAGTCCGGGGAGCGAGGCCATCGTGTCTTGTTCTGCAACGACGCAATTCGTAACGGTGCGCTTGGTCAATGAAGGGTTGAATGTTGTTGATACGGCGCAACTGTTCTATCAAGTGGATGGTTTGTCCGTTGTTTCCGAGCCCATACCGGCCATTTCAGTTGGAGACACCTTGGATTTCACCTTTCAAGTGCCCCTTTCAATTGCTGGGATTGGTACAATACAGCTTAAAGTGTGGTCTGATTTTCCGGGCGACATCACCCATTTCAACGATACCCTTACATCGCTGTTGCCATTTGTTACACAAACTGTTTCAGGCGTTTTTGAGGAGCATTTTGATACATCGGCATGGTCGCCACAGGGATGGATCGTCAACAACCCGGATGACGGTATCACGTGGTCATTGACCAATGCTTATCCGGGCTTAAAAGGCGTAGATGGCACCCCGACGCGGGCTTTTTTTATGAATAATTACCAGTATGAACAGCTTGATGCCTTGGATTATTTGTACATGATTCCGGTAGATCTGAGCGCGTTGGATCATCCGGGGCTTGGATTTGACCTCGCCCATCGTCCGTACGGTACCGGTTACACCGATGGTTTGCGGGTAGAGTTGTTTCCCAATTGTGATCTTTCTGCCGACCCTGTTGTGGTGTATGAAAAATATGATCCTGCCTTGGGCACCAACAGCGCCAGCACCACTTTTTTTGTACCCTCGGGCAGCAACGACTGGAAACGGCAAACCGTTGATCTCGGGGCATTCGCCGGTCAAACGGCCATCATTCGTTTTGTGGGCATCAACGGATATGGCAACAACACGTATATAGACAACATTGGTATGGAGGAATATGTGCCGCCCGTATTGCCTGTGGCGGAATTTCTGGCGGTAGAAGACACCATTTGCCGGCAGGATACGACCACCATGTCGGCAAACCAATGGACGCCCAATACACAATATACTTGGACGTTTGGCGCCGCTTCTTTTCCGACCACCGCCTCCGGCCCGGGGCCCCATGCGGTCTATTACCCCACCCCCGGAACAAAAAACATTCGTTTGATTGCTTCCAACGAAGCAGGGGCTGATACTGCTTTACATGCCCTGATCGTTCGGCCATTCCCAACGGCAAATTTCACTCAAACGCTTGATAACCTCACCGTCACCCTTACCAATACGAGCGCCAATGCCGGTTCATATCTCTGGAATTTTGGCGATGGCAATACGAGCACAGTAACCAATCCGACACACACCTTCAGTGCTCCCGGCATTTATGCCATAACACTAGACGCTATCAACCCGTGTAAGTCCGTTTCTAAGACAGTTTTACTGGCTACGAATACAAATGTCAACGACCTGACGAAAGCGGGCAACCAAGTGTTGGTACTGCCCAACCCCACGGACGGCGATTTTGTGGTCAACATAGAAAGCCTAATGTCGGAAAACATCCGCTTACGTTTGTTTGATGCCCGGGGCGTGGTCGTGAAGACCATGAAAAGCACGGTGAAACCTGGCACAACAGTCATTCCTTTTCAGGGCCTGAATCTTCCCAAGGGAATATACCAACTGACGGTGGAAGCAGCATCGGGGTGGAAAACATATAGCATTGCGGTACAATAATGGGCGAAAAAACAGAAAAAAGGGGCATTACACCGCTCTGTTTCAACTCATTTACTGTTTTTTGTAAAAAAACTGTTACTATTCGGTTTTTTCACCAACAAGAATTACCTTTGCAGCCCTGTTTTAACAAAAGACAATTTTCATCAAAAAAGTAGTATTTTTATGCTGATCCTCGAAGTAAAAGACGGCGAAGTCATTGATAAGGTGCTGAAGAAGTACAAACGCAAATTTGAAAAAGCAGGTATCCTGAAGGAACTGCGTCGCCGCAAGGCTTTCACAAAGCCATCCGTATCACGTCGCACGGAGGTGTTGAAAGCTGTGTACAAAGAGGATATGTACGGCAACAAGAACGATTGATCCTGTGTGATATTCGGGCGTGTGAACATGGGAGCATGGTTGTTTATCCGGCAATCATATTGTCTTCTGCGCATCAACATCGTCTAATATATCATATAAGTACGTGTTTCACGAAGATTCGTTTTTAGGTCATCTCTCGCTGGAGCGACGTTTTTCGTCGCACACCTTGAAAGCATATACAAGCGATTTGTCGGGTTTTATCTCCCACGTAGTGGAGCAACAATGCCTTAGCTCGGTTGACGAGCTAAGGCATTTCCACGTCCGTTCGTGGATTGTGTCCCAAATGGAAGCGGGTCAGAGCCCGCGCAGCATCAACCGGCGGCTCTCGTGCTTGAAGACCTACTTTAAGTTTTTGCGAAAACGAGGTTTGATGGCCGTTGATCCCATGAAAAAGGTCGTAGCACCGCGAACCGGGAAGCGCTTGCCGGTATTCATTCAGGAGAGCCAAATGGCAGCGCTGTTTACCCACGTGGATTTTGGTGCAGATTTCGGCGGCCAGCAGGCACGACTCATACTGGAGGTGTTGTATGCCACCGGAATGCGCCGCAGCGAGGCCTCCCGCTTGAAAATAAGTGACCTCGATTTCAGTAGAATGGTGATGCGGGTGCGTGGAAAGGGTGACAAAGAGAGGATGTTGCCTTTTGCTTCCTACCTGATCGAACAGTTCGACCATTTTCTGAAACTTCGATCGGCCCTTTTTCCAACCACCGACGAGCCCTGGCTTTTTCTCAACCGAAAAGGGGCGCAACTTTCTCCGGAGAGTATCTATCAGATCGTACGAAAAAACCTGTCATTGGTTACCACCGTGGAGCAGAGAAGCCCCCACGTTTTGCGGCACACCTTCGCCACCCACCTCTCCAACAACGGCGCCGAACTCAACGCCATCAAAGAATTGCTCGGGCATTCCAACCTGGCCGCTACGCAGATATACATGCACAACAGCATCGAGCGACTGATGGAAATATATGAAAAATCGCACCCCAAGGGAGAAGACGAGCAGCCCCTGTAGAAGCCCCCATCGCCCCTGCAATGGGTGGCGGAATTTTCATCCAACAGGCGTGCTCTGGAACGTCAAAATACAACCAAAAATCCCCCCGGATCAGAGAGGGATGGCTCGCGTGCCGTAAAAATCTATGGGCTACTGGCCTATCCGCAGCCAAAAAGAACCGCCATGCTGTTCTACCTCCTGAAGATTCGGGTGCTCCCAGAGATCGGAAATTATCCCACGCAGCGATTTATCTTCCGAGATATAGTATGCCGGAAAGATGGTTTGATACCGTTTTGCGTTGGCCAACAAGTTAATCGCCAAGCCATATTGTTCGGTATAAAATCGGTCGCACATAAATTGTGGGTAGTCGAACGGCAGATATACATCATGAATATGCACCAAAACGCCGGGCTTGAGTGCCGGTAGCGTTTCCAGGAAAAACACGGTGGCATCAGAGTTGGGGAGTATCCTGTGGGAATTGTCTATGAAAAGAATATCCCCGGCCTCCAGTGCTGACAGCCATCCGGCGTCAATGGATTCAAAAGGCTGACGGATCACTTCATCGGCCAAACGGTCTATGGCAGCCCGTGGAAACGGATCTATAGAAATGATGCGGGTATCCAAGTCGTGGTCTTGAATCGCTTTGTGGGCTACCTGTGTAGAGTTGCCGGAGCCTACCTCCACGTATCGCTTTGGTTTTGTCTCCGCAATGATGGTGTACAACGCCATAATGTCCAGCCCCGGTAGGAAATGATTGTTCCAACCCGGTTGTGTGGGGTCGGTTTCCGCGTTTAGTTTCTTGATGGACTGCAATGGTTCGCGTTGCGCCAGAATTTTATGCATCCAGTCACCATATATTTCTCGGTTGGCCTCAATAATTTCCAGCAAGCGTGGGTGTGCCGGCATTCCGTGGCCATACCGGGGCTTGAAGGTAACTTTGTATTCCAGGAAGAGTGCCTGAAAACGCGGATGGAGACATTTGAGCAAGTTTCGCAGCATAATTTTCACGATATTTATTGGTTTTCAGGACTGGGGTGTAGTTGGGGAGGCACAAAAAAGAACGCAATGTTAATGCGATAAA
This sequence comes from Saprospiraceae bacterium, assembly GCA_044378705.1. Taxonomy (GTDB): domain Bacteria; phylum Bacteroidota; class Bacteroidia; order Chitinophagales; family Saprospiraceae; genus M3007. The sequence continues at coordinate 2,464 of JBIPOY010000075.1, read as the reverse complement.
CAATTATCGAGGTAATCATTGGCGCATTAGCCGTCCACAACACCTTCAAACATCCATTAAAACCTACAAAACTAGATTTCTTTGAAAAATTTGTCCGCCCGACTGGAGCCTATATTGGTAGCTACCGGGCATCACAAACCATTCGGAGGGTGTGAAGTGGAAGGTATAACTTCCGAGGGGTTTGTATTCATTCACGAGGGTTCTCAAGACGTGACCGGCTTTGTCGAGCAATTGCAGGCGGATGGGGCCGTTGTGCATCAGGGCGTATTTTATTTCGATGGTTGTGGGTTGTATTGGGTGTGGGTTGTGTCCCAGTAGGGCGCATTTGCCATTGTCGCCGAGGGTTGGGGCGATGGCGGGTACCAGTCCACCGATGATGGGTTGTTGTTGTCCCATGACATAGTGGACCAATTCCGGGGTGTTTCCGAGCCAATTTTGGAGCAATGTTGCATAAACGGAGCGAAAATCCACGCTAAAGGGAGGGTCAGTGTAGGGGTCTGGGTTGCTGAGGTCTTGGTATGCGCCTGTAAACCCATTGCCAATACCGCCACCGAAGAGCATCATGGGTGTGCCCCATCCGTGGTCTGTGCCCATGGAGGCGTTTTCATAAATGGTGCGTCCAAATTCACTGAAAGTCATGCCGAGCACCTTTTGTTCCAGCCCACTGCCGCCGAAAGCGAGGTCGTCGAAGAAAGCTTTTACACTGTCGGCGATTTTTTTCAATTGGTTTTGATGGTATTCCAGTTGTAGGGCGTGGGTGTCGAATCCGCCGATTTCCACCATAAAAACACGGGTACCCAGGTTGCCTTTGATCAATTTGGCGACGATGGCCAGTTGTTCGGCCAGGTTGTTGTTGGTGGGGTAATCCACCTGGTTTTTCCCCTTGCTAAACGCTACTTTGATGGTTTCTGCGTATCGGAATGCCGCATTGGCTGTTTGGCGGACGTAAGCCAGTTCCAATTCGCGGGGTGTATTGCCGAGAGAAGCGAGGTCGTAGAGCTGTCCGGTTTGGGCGATTTGGTAAAATTCCTGGGGGCTACTGACGGCCAGGGCCATATTGGCTTGGTCGGCACGGAAGACGAGGTCGGCTTGAACGCCAATTTGGAGTGCCGGAGGCACTGTTGGAGGTGTTTCCAGGAAAGCAGCGTACTCGTTGTCGAGGAATCGCCCCATCCATCCGGTATTTTGTACCACGTTGGAATCACTGCCGGAAGCGATGATATCGTAGGAGCGGAAGTGGCTATAATTGGGTTCCGGGTACCCCACATTAAAGATAACTTTCATCATCCCTTCTTCCCAAAGCGGTTGGAGTGCATTGGTAGAGAGGGGCATACCATAGTCATTGCTCAGGGCCCACATATTGTTTTCCTGAATGCCGATGGTCGGTCTCAGGTTGTAGTAATAGGGGTTGTTGCGTTGGACGATGGTATTGAGTCCGTCATTGCCACCATTCATACGGATGAGTACTAAGATGCGGTCATTGGCGCCATTGGCGAGGGAGGCCATGAGGGGCGTGGGTTGGAAGGCCCTCAGGGGCAGGTTGCCCAGCACCATACTGCCTGCTCCAAGGATGCCGGAAGCGGAGAGGAAATCGCGGCGTGACCACAGTTGGTGTTCGCGCTGGTGAGCATCGCCGTGGTCCTGGGATGCACCATGGCGTATTTTATTGTGTTCTTGACTCATGGGTATGGCGTGTCTTGCTCAAATTCGGTTGAAAAGGTGGTTTTCCCCCAATAGCACTTTGTGGGCGTTTTTTGGGTGTGTTGCGGGGCATGTTAATCACGTCAACTGAAATTCCGGCAATTTCACCAGATAGTACAGCATGTTCACAATTTGGTAAGGCACTTCATCCCAGTAGAGATTCCAAGAACCATCCTCGAAATAGTTTTCCGGAATATTTGATTTGAAATTGATGACGGCTGCTTGCAAGTGGACGGGTTCGAGGGTTTGGCCGATAAAGAAGTCAACGAGCGCTGCCGTAACGACGGTTGGGTCATTGCTGTCATTGGTTAGGGTTTGGGCCAACGTACGGAGGTTTTCTTTGAGCGTCTCGTCTTGGGTGAGGTAGTAGGCGAACGCTGCGCTGTAATTCCACCGACCGGTGAGGGTACTTTCGTTGATCCAACTGTGGTGCCCTTTCCATCCGGCCACATTGGGTGGGTTAAATATTTCTTGTCCGAGTTGGTAAGACCAGTAAAACAGCGCGTTCCAATAGTTGTCGGCGACCAGATTGCTGGTGGCAGAGGCATTTTGCAGCAGACAGATCATGGATTCCAAGGGTGTTTTAATTTGGGCATTCAGGATGGAATCTTCAAAAAAGTGTTCACTTTTCACCAGTTGTTTCAACACGGGCATGATTTCCCAATTGCTGTCTCGGAAGGTTTGGGCCATTCCTTCTACCACCTGAGGGTCAATTTTTTGGTAGGCAAAAAACTTGTAAAGTTTGCTACTGATGAAGTGAGAA
>JBIPOY010000381.1:0-3672 GCA_044378705.1 Saprospiraceae bacterium | reverse complement strand
GTCCAACGTTTGTAACCCAAGCCCCGTGCCGGAATCCCGACCTCTCCGAGGTCAGGTGTCGTGTGTGGTGTTACAGACGTTGGGCCGATATGTTGCTGGTTGGCTTTACTTGGAACTGGAAAAACGACTACAAATTTATGTTTTTATCATATTTTATACTTATATTTGAAAGACAAATAAAAAAACCAGGAAAACCATGGCCGACGTATTTTCTCAATGGTATGTTCAAACGTTGTTTGTCGTAAAACACCGTCAAGTACTTATCCTACCGGAATGGGAAGAAAGTTTGTACAAATACACCACTGGTATTATCCAAACCCGCGGACACAAAATGTTGGCTATTGCAGGAATGCCCGACCACGTCCATATTTTTTTTGGGCTAAAACCCGCAGAATCAATTTCTGACCTAGTGCGAGAAATCAAAATAGCAACAAATGATTATACCAAAGAACAAGCATTTTCTCCCTTGAAATTCGAATGGCAAGCCGGATATGGCGCATTTTCATACAGCCGTTCGCACAAAGATGCCGTATGCGCAAGTACATCATGAATCAAAAGGAACGGCACAAAAGGCGTACGTTTGAACAAGAGTTTTTTAAAATATTAACGGACTACGAGGTTGAAATCGGTAAGAAAACAATGTTTGATTTCTTTTTACCGGATTGATACAACAAATATTCGTCATCGTAGACACCTTAAATGGTTGCCACATTGGTAAAACATCGAATTTTAGTGCCAATCAATAATATTTTGAAATGGTGCTGTTAATTGTTGTTGGAGCGCTTGATGCAACAATTTAAAAGTACTTCCCGAGTAGAGAGGAGGGCGATGGTAAGTATTTGTTGCTTGACTTGGGAAGGGTGATACCAGAAATAGTACAGAAGAAAAACACCTTTCGATTCAGTGAAATGTCAATAAATCTAGAAGTGGAGAAACCTTGTGTCACGTTTTGGCGCAAAGTGAGGTTTGGAAAGGCTTGATCCTTTATTCTAGTGAAATATTTGCCAGCGCGACAAATTTAAAAAATTCTTTGGGAGTAAAAACCGCTGTAATTTTTTTCAACATCTCCTTGGATGGGTTAGTTTAGGCTTTAAAATATTTTAATCAATTGATTTTCAATATAAATAAACAATCCTAAACTAACCCTAAATGCCAAGTTGTGGAGCTGGCGAGAGTCGAACTCGCGTCCGGACAAAGCGCCGCAACGCCTTCTACATGCTTATTCACTGATTAGGTTTTCGAGTACGGGATTGGTTCAGTGACCGTCCTATCCGCACCTTATCCTCTAGATTTCACCCTTCGGTCGAGACATCCCGTTGGGCAATCCTGCTTTTTTGATGATGCGCGGCGGCCTGTATAGCAGGCATCAAGGCTAAGAGGGGACGCTGAGCGTGGCCCTCACGCGGCACAAAAGCCATCTAATTCGTGGAATTAGGCAGCCATAGCATACTGGTTGTTGCCAGTTGAATTTTAGTCGTTATTTTTTACGGGGTAACCAACTATGCCCCGGCATGCTTACGAAGCGACTACACTTTCCCGTCAATACCAGGCAGCCCCGTATTGTTGAGTGGTGTGAGAAGTCGTGCTTTCTCAAAGAACTAACGCAAAGGTAAACGAAAATATGCTCAATATGTTCAAAACACGTTACGAGTACTCCGCGTGAATTGTTTTTTTGTTTGAGGCAAGTGTGGACAGTCGTTGTTAAAAGGTCTGGCATTTATGGTTTAAGGGTGGATGCTTCGGGTGGGGTAGAGTATTTGTAAGGGTAGATTTTTTGACGCACAGGTTGGAATCACCTTGAAAATCGCTGAAATAAAAGGCCAATAGTGTTGTGAAAAAGTTGGTGTAGGGGCTGGTTAGACGAATTATTTTGACGTCTTGAAATTTTTTCAGACTATTTTAGCAAGATATAAAGGGTGAAAAGCATTTTTTTTTCCTTTTTTGGTGGATGTCGAATTACCTTTGCGACCGCTACTTTGTAAAGTGGCTTTCATAATGATTTTAAAACTTTGATACTCAAATAATTAGGTAAAATGGCTTTAATCGGAACGATTCGAAAAAATGGATGGATTCTCATTGTCACAATGGCATTGGCTCTTGGCGGGTTCATTTTGATGGACGTAATGTCCAACAGTCAGCGCTATAGTGCCGGAGATGTTAACACGCTTGGTAAAATAAATGGCCAAGAGATTAAGCGCAATGAATTTGAGAATTATGAAAAACTGATTTACACCAAATCAGCAGCTACCAACACTTTCCAGATTCGCACACAAGTTTGGGACTACTTTGTTCAAGAAGCTATTGTGACTCAGGAAGCCGAAAAAATCGGTTTGGGGGTATGTAAAGATGAGTTGTTGGACCTTGAGTTTGGCAACAACATCAGTTCGGTTGTTGCCGAGCGTTTCAAAGGTGAGGATGGCCAGCCCAATCGGGCTACGCTTGCGAGCATCAAAGCGGCCATTGATGAGGGCAAATTTGACGATCCAACCAATAGAGCCTATTGGGCTGTTCAGGAAAAAGAGGTTATAAAAAAACGCTTGGAGGAAAAAATCGTCGCGATGGCAGCCAAAGGGATGTACACTCCTACTTGGCAGGCTGAAATGGCTTTCAAAGAAAACAACGAACGTTTGGACTTCCGCTACGTTATGATTCCTTATGACCGTGTCAAAGAAGGGGAGGCGCCCGTTACGGATGCTGACTACAAGGCATTTTTGGATGAAAATCCACACCTGTACGATCAGGCAGAGGAATCGAGGGTTCTTTCGTACGCTGAGTTTACAGTGGTTCCAACCAATGCTGACAGCGCGCTTGCCCGCAATGCCGTGGCTGGTATGATTGAAGGCTTTCGTTCCGCAAAGAGCGATTCTTCGTACGTACTCGCCAACAACGGTACCATAGACGGTGATTATAAAATGAAAACCGGTTTGTCACCCGTTGTGGCAGATACGCTCTTACGGATGCCTGTTGGTTCTATTGTTGGGCCATACCTAGACGTAAACGAGTGGAAGATTGCTAAAATTATTGACAGAAAAGTACTGCCTGATTCTGTGCGCGCACGCCACATTCTCATTCGCAACCCTCAGAACCCTGCCAGTGAGGTTACAGCCGACAGTTTGATGGCTTTAATTGATTCTGGCAAAGCACGCTTCGATTCATTGGCTGTAAAAAACAGTCAGGATCCAGGCTCCGGTTCTAAGGGTGGTGATTTGGGATGGTTCGCAGCCGGCGCCATGGTACCTGAATTCAACGAAGTATGTTTCTATACAGGCGAGCAGGGTAAGCGTTACAAGGTAGCTACCCAGTTTGGCTGGCACATTATCGAAATTACCGGTAAAAAATTCATCAAAAATGATGCAGGTGTAAAAGCGGCTTACATCAGTCGCCGCATCGAGCCGGGTAAATCAACCCAACAAGCAGCCAAAGACAAAGCCGTAGCGCTGATTCAACAGGCCAAAACAGTGACAGACCTCACCACGATGGGGGGACAACAGGGCTTTCTTGTTCAGAATTCTCCGGCGATAAAAGCAAACGACTACACCATTGGTACTTTGGGCTCCGGTGATGATGCACGAGGTTTGGTGCGTTGGGCGTATGAAGAAAAAACAACCGAAGGATCTGTCAGCAAAGAAGTTTTCGTTTTCAGGGATGCCCAAGGCGGATATTTTGATAGTA
>JBIPOY010000074.1:0-10642 GCA_044378705.1 Saprospiraceae bacterium | reverse complement strand
TTTCAACAGTACTCAGTTTATGGACGAATTAAATGTAGTTGATTCAAACGGTACCACCCTCGTGGATGGCGATGCCGTGCTTGTAATAAAAGATCTGAAAGTAAAAGGCTCTTCTATGGTCATCAAAAGAGGCACTTTGGTAAAAAAAATTCGCCTCACCGAGAATGAAGACGAAGTGGATTGTAAAATTGAAGGCTCCAGTATTGTCTTGAAAACGTGTTTTCTGAAAAAAAAATAGCCTGCTGAAAAGACAATCTTCGATACTAAGATTCCGTTTCGCACAATTTGAACAAACCGTTGGCGTTAACACCTCGGTTTAACACTAAAAAACTATGTTGAAACGCTCTTTTTTTATCAGTTTGGTAATTCTATTCGCTTTTCTTAGCCGTTTGGAGGCACAATTACACGCCGACTGTGTCACAGCTATGGAAATTTGTGAAAAAAAATCTTACCGCATAGACCATGCTTCGGGGGAGGGGCAGGATCGTACGGAAGCTGATTTGATCGCCTGTTTTATGGGCAGTGAGAATGAAGGCCAAGCCGAAGAGAACTCCACGTGGATAAAATTTGAAATTGAACAAAGTGGCTCTTTACATTTCACCATTACGCCGCTTCGCCCCGACGACGATCTTGATTTTGTGGTATATAGGTTGTTAAATGGCACCTGTAACAACAAGAAAATAGTGCGCTGCAATGCTGCGGGTGATCCGAGTGACGCGTTGGGATTGAGCCCTTGTTTGGGAAAAACCGGACTTCGCGAGGGCGAAAAAGACAGTAGCGTTGATGCAGGATGCAACGACCCAAACGACAACGCTTGGTTGGCTCCTTTACAAGTGGTAAAAGGAGAAAAATACATGATACTCGTCAGCAATGTAAGCAGCAAAGGGCCCGGTTTTAGTATTCAATTAGGCGGAACCGCTACCCTTCCCTGTGATAAAAAGAAATCGAAACAAACGCCTCCTGTTCTCCTTCCAACAAAGCCCAACCCTCCGGTAGTAGCTGCTCCCGGGGCAAACCAACCCACTTCCATCGGTGGAAGAGCGGTGGAAGTCGGAGAACAAATAAAGATAAAAAGCCGGACCATTACCTTGAAAATCTGGGATAGTCAGGTGGAAGACGGGGACGTTGTTTCCGTTTATGTGGGCGAAAAAAAAGTGGTGGATCACCTATACCTGCGCTCTAAGCCACATGAATTTAATCTTGAATTGCCCGTTGGCAAAGAATTTTACATTACTGTTTTTGCCGATGACTTCGGTAAAGCCGAGCCCAATACTGCCATGGTTTCTATTTTCGATGGCGTAAAAGAGCAAACGATTGATTTAGTTGCCGGACGAAAGAAACAGGAGAGCGTAAAGATTGTGGTAGAGTAACCATTTCCTATGAACCTGAGACGGTTTCATTTGTTTCTCCAGCGTGTTGCCATTGAGGTGACACTTTTTCAGTCCAACAATCATGCTAGGATTCCGTTTTTCAGACTATACGCCCGACCCGAACGAAAGTACTTTCGACCGGCTTTTCAAAATTTTCCAGGAACTGATGCTTTATACATCCGGCAATGTATCGGAAGCACTGGCGTGGCTCAACGAACTTGACCGAGAGTATAAGCTAACATCCCCGGATTACGGCATCGGTGATTTCATACAAGAATTGAAAGACCGAGGGTATCTACGCCCCGATGGGGATGGGGATGGCGGTATGATGCCCACCTCCAAAATGGAAATCAGCCTTCGACAAAAAAGCCTCGACGATATATTTGGTGAACTTAAAAAAGCAAAAAGTGGTCGGCACAATACTTCCATCATCGGCCGGGGTGATGAGTACACCGCAGATGTAAAACCGTATGAATTTGGCGACAGTCTCGAAAATATTGCCGTCACCAACTCCTTGCGAAACGCCTATATCAACCACGGTATCGATGAATTTAACTTGACCCAAGATGATCTGGAAGTGCACGAAACGTACTACCAGAGCCAGATGTCGTCCGTATTAATGATTGACATTTCCCACTCTATGATTTTGTATGGTGAAGATCGAATTACACCAGCCAAAAAAGTAGCCTTGGCACTGGCAGAATTTATCAAAACCCGCTTTCCGAAAGATACCCTTGACATCCTCGTATTTGGAGATGATGCTTGGCCCATTGAATTAAAAGACCTCCCCTATTTGGAAGTTGGCCCCTACCACACCAATACGGTGGCTGGCCTAGAATTGGCCATGGATATCCTCAAAAAAAGACGAAATCCGAACAAGCAGATATTTATGATTACCGATGGTAAGCCTACGTGTCTGAAAATCGGCAAAAATTACTATAAAAACTCTTTCGGCCTAGACCGTAAAATCATAAACCGTTGTCTCAATCTGGCCATGCGCTGTAAAAAGTTGAATGTGCCCATCACGACTTTTATGATCGCACGCGACCCACATTTGGTTCGTTTTGTGGAAGTTTTTACCGAAACAAACAAAGGCAAGGCTTTTTACTCCTCCCTATCAGGTTTGGGCTCTTTTGTACTGGAAAACTATAAAAAAAAGAAATCGAAATAGGGCCCTCAACAGAGAACGGCTTTACGATGGTATGATCCACGTAAACGCTTTTATCTTCGTCCCAAGAAATTAGGCACACCTTTCATGCAAACACTATTATTATCCATCGTAGCTGGTCTATTTGTTGCCATGCTTTTTGTAAATCTCTATTTTAGGGCTAAAGTCTTTAAAATATACGGCGTACTCGTTCGGAATAGAGTTGAGTTTGGGGCAGCTCATATTTTTAACCGAAAAAAACTGGAATCGGAAATCCTCCCGAGGTACCCAAATTTCAAACAAGAAATCGAGTCGTTTATTCAGCACATGCGTTATTCCATCAAGATGGCGTCTTTGTTGTTGTTTCTCATCACGGCTTTTGGGGCCATTCTGATGTATTTTAGGGAATCCTAACATGGCGCTTGTTGTTCGCTACTAGCTACTTTCTTGCTGAATCGAAAAAAGTCTTTGACACACCTACTTTTTAGCTCATGCGCATAGCCTTATTGGGTGCCGGCCACCTAGGAAAAGTTCACTTAAAATGTATACTTGGCAGTGGTTGCTGGGAATTTGTAGGTTTCTATGAACCAGACGACCGCAATGCAGCAACGGCTGCTGCTCAGTTTGGTGTAAAACGGTTTACTTCGCTGGATAAATTGTTAGAAACGGTGGATGCGGTGGACATCGTGACCCCAACGCCAACACACTATGGCTTGGCCAGAAAGGCACTGCGGGCAGGTAAGCATGTATTTATTGAAAAACCGGTAACAGAAACCGTTGCGCAAGGAAAAAAACTACTAAAACTGGCTGCCCTTAGCGGCCTGAAAGTACAAGTTGGGCATGTTGAGCGGTTTAATCCTGCTTTTACCGCGTTGGGCGGTATGAACCTGAACCCGATGTTTATTGAAGGCCACCGCCTTGCTGCTTTTCAACCCCGCGGTACAGATGTTTCAGTCATCCTAGATCTCATGATCCACGATCTTGATTTGATACTCCATTTGGTCAAGTCTCCCGTAAAAAAAGTAAGCGCCAGTGGCGTAGCGGTGCTGAGTAACACCCCCGATATTGCCAATGCACGCATTGAATTTTCCAACGGGTGCGTAGCCAACCTCACGGCCAGTCGTATTTCCATGAAACAAATGCGTAAAATGCGTTTGTTTCAGCAAGATCACTACTTAAGTCTCGATTTTTTAGATAAAAACACGCAGATTGTTCGTCTGTTTGATCAAGCAGCCGACAACCTTCCACCCCTCGATCAATTAATGGAATTTGAAACGTCACAGGGAAAGAAATGGCTTCAATTACAAATGCCGGAAGCGACAACTGTAAACGCTATCGAAGCAGAATTGCGTTCATTTCATGCAGCTATTTTGAACAATCAAGAGACCGTGGTAACCTTACAGGACGGGGTTTCGGCCCTTCAACTAGCGCACCAAATTCTGAGAGAAATTGAAGTTCGGAAAGCACACGCTGTTTAATCTCGCAAACTGTTTTCATAATAGTCAACCACGCGTTCATCGGTGATAACATCTTGAAAGCGTATCTTTTGACGGAGTACAATTCCCTCTAAAGTGCGGCAGCGACTCAAGGCAACGTAAAGTTGTCCGTGTTCGAACGCTCCTCCACCCAGATCAAGCAGTAGTTTGTCGAAGGTCTTACCCTGACTTTTATGAATGGTGATGGCCCAAGCCAATTTGAGCGGATATTGGGTAAATGAGCCTACAGACTCAGTTTCTAAGCTTCCTGTAGCCGTACTTTTATAGCGAATTATTTCCCACTGAGCTTTAGATACCTGAATTTTACGTTTTTTACCGTCAATATCCTCTGTTTCAACCACGATATTGTCACGATCTATGACGTGAATTTTTCCGATGGTCCCATTTACAAATTGACGTTCCTCAAGGTCGTTGCGAACAAACATCACCTGCGCCCCCTTTCTTAAGCGCAGCCCAAAATCTGTCGGGTATAGAGCCGGATCAAAAGATCCCTGTACTGTTGCAATAAAAGAAAACTCAGGCTCACTCAACTGTAACAGTTCGCGCTGATTGATTTTTTCTGCCGTTATATTGCGCGCTGAAAGGGTGATGTAACCCTCCGATGCCGTAAAATTAGGCTGGTGGCGTTCATTCAAATCTTCAAGATCATCATAGTCTATTTTATTTGTTCTTACAGCCTCCAACAGTCTTAAAAAATGGCGTGACTCCTGCCGGTAAACCTTCCTGAGTTCTAGCGTTTCCATCTTGAAATCAACCTCTTGAAACACTTTAGCCGAAAAAAAATAAGCGGAAGCGTAATAGTCTCGAAAATAAGCAGATTCCACCGGGTCCCGGGTAACAACCGGAGGCAACTGAAATAAATCACCGAAAAAAACCACTTGAACGCCTCCAAATGGGCGATAATTCTCCCGGTTCACCCGAAGAAAAATATCAATACCATCCATGATATCCGCTCGTACCATCGAAATTTCGTCGATAATTAACACATCCAAGTTCCGATAAAGTCGCAATTGATCTTTTCGTGCAACTTTTCGGTTGGCCTCAGAAGGCGTTATAATACGGGGTGGAAAACCGAAAAATGAATGGATCGTTTGTCCCTGCACATTGAGTGCTGCTACACCTGTTGGCGCCAGTACTACTACTTTTTTGTGCGTTGTATTGCGAAACAACTGCAACAACGTACTCTTGCCTGTTCCGGCTTTCCCCGTTACAAACAAACTTCGATCCGTTTTTTCCAATACATCCAAGGCATGGCGGAAGTCTTCATTTAACAGAAGTGGTAGTGCTGCTGACATGGCGCAAAGTTAATGGGAAAGCGGCATCAAGGTAGGTATTATATAGTAGTGGGTAAATAGGCACGCTGCCTGGACCACTAAAGGATCTTAAAACAACGAGAGCCGCTCTTGGCAGAACGGCTCTCGTACAAAATGTTAGGCCAACGGTTGGGTAAGAAAACGCCGGAGGCCCTCTTTTATCGGGCGATGGTTACATCACCTTTGTATTCAATGATTTGGCCATCAATAAATTCAACCAAGGCGTACCAAACGTACACACCCAACTGACCGTCATCACCTCGAACTATTCCGTTCCAAGCATGAGAAGCATCACCAGGCAAAATATCCTTCGCCTCGTGAACAGCATCGCCCCAACGATCAAAAATAATCCATTTCTGTACCCGTGCGACATCAGTCCCCATGAAAATTTTGACGGTCGAGTTGTCCGGATCAGTACTGTCAGGGTTGAACACATTGGGCACATAAATATTGCGTGGTTTATTGACCACCACCAATACCTCATCTCGTTGTACACAACCGTTGTTGTCCACCACCACAATCGTGTGACGGTATGAGTCCAGCGGTAAATAGGTAAACTCGTCGCAATATATTTGCGGATCAACCGGCTCACAATTGGGTGAATAGTTCCATACAACTGATTTCAAAGGGGTAGAATGGGATATTTCGACAGAAACTGTTGCCTCTTCGCCCAATTCTACCTCGATGTCATCCCCGAGCTGTATTTGAAGCTGACCCGGTTCACCGATGGTAATGGTCGAGTCTAGTTCACATCCATTGCCATCCAACAATGAAAGGGTGTAGTTACCGGCATTCAAGCCCGTGTATTGGTTGTTGGTAGTACCCGAATTGCTCACCAACGTGTAGTTGAACGGCGGAGTACCACCGACAACGCCGTTGATTTGAATAGACCCGTCTGTATCGCCAAAACATACGATGTCCCGAACGGCCAGATCAAATCCCGTTGGAACAGCAGGATCATTGATGACCGGCACCAGAATACTGTCAGCACATCCATTCAAGGTATTCATGACAAGCAACTGATAATTTCCGGCTTGGTCAACCAATGGATTGAGTGAATTTACACCTGAAATAATATTACCGGTGGTGGTCGTCCAATGATACAAGAAATTATTACCCACAGAAGTGCCGCCTGCGTTGATATTTACTTCAGTGGTTGTACAATCCAGTTGATCTGTGGGCGTTGCTGTAACGTTTGGCGCAACATAATCTGTCACGACCACCACATTAATAACTTGCGTACAACCTGCTGGAGACGTCATGGTAAACGAATACGTACCAGGTAGTGTTACCGTAGCGGAGTTTGCATTGACCGTACCAATACCGGGTCCGGACCATTTCACCGTGGTACCTACAGGCGTCAGTACTTGCCCAGACACCAAAGTTGATCCACCGTTGAAACAGTTGAGAATGGCGCCTTCTGCGAGGCCATTGGGCACGTTATCGTCTATGGCCATGGTCGTACTGCTGGTGGCAGTACATCCATTGGGGGCCGTAACCGTCACACGATATACACCCGGTAAAACAACGGTAAAGGCTGCCAAACTTTCGTTTGACATGGAAACCCCTGGACCTTCCCAGAGGAATACGGAGCCTGTGAGAGAACTACTGACACTCAGGTTGCCATTCGGATCGGCACAAGTAATCAGATCTGTGGTGGTTGTAACAGTGGGCGGTGTATTGTTCAACAACACCACCACTTGGTCTGTTGCTTGGCAACCGGTCAATGCGTTCAGAGCCGTCACTGTGTAGGTTCCTGAAACAGAAACTGTAGGTGTAGGACTGTTGATATTTCCGGCATTGATACCCGGACCTGTCCAAGTAAAGCCTAGGGTGCCACTTGCTGTAGTAGAACCCGTTGCATCTAAGGAAACATTTAGCACCGCACATGTGATGGTTTGATCCGGGCCTGCGCTTGGCGTAGGCAGGTTCTGATCCAAAGCCACTATTGCGACATCACTTGCTGTACAGCCATTTGCCGTGTTTTTCACAACCAATGTATAGGTGCCAGCTACCAACACGGTTGGTGTTGGTACTGTCGCATTGGAGGGCGTAATACCAGGGCCGGTCCACAAATACGTAAATCCTGTGCCGGAGCTGGAACCCGCTGAACTAAGTATAACACCACTATTGCTGTTTGAACAGGTAATGGTGAGATCACTCCCTGCGGCGGCAACAGGCGTCAAAACATCTTCCCCTACAACCGCAAAGTCTGTATCTGTACAACCGTTCAATTGATTGGTAACCGTCAGGTTGTAAGAACCCGGTTCATTGACGGTAGGCGTTGGAGTAGTTGTTTGACCCGGTAAAACACCCGGACCATTCCATAAAAAGGTAATGTTACTACCTGATTGTGAGCCACTACCATCCAATTGAACCTCAATTACGCTACAAGTGAGGGTGCGATCTGGTCCAGCTGCCACCAGTGGTGATTGTTGGTCCATGTCAACGTACACAAAATCGGTAGCAGTACAATGATTCTGAATGTTGGTGACCGTAACGATGTAGGTTCCTGAATCAGAAACCATGGGACTTTGAAGGCTAAAATTATTGGTATTGATGTCTGGACCCTGCCATACATAAGAAAATCCTGCACCACTACTACTGCCTGCACCATTGATGGTTGCCGTTGTGTTTGCGCAGGTGATCAATCGGTCTGCGCCCGCGTTGGCAGTTGGGATAGCAACGTCTTGTGTGACCACCACGACATCCGTAGCATCACATCCGTTGTTATTGTCGGTCACCAGCAAGGTGTACGTGCCCGGTTGAGAAACAGTAGGTTTTTTCTGTGTTTCAGTGCCTGGCACAATGCCTACACCCGTCCAAAGGTAGGTCACCGCAGGGCTTGAGGTAGAAAGACCTCCATCCAAAACAACAGATGTTGTCTGGCAGTCAAGATGACGGTCAATACCTGCCGCTGCGTTGGGCACGGTGATATTTTGAGCAACCACGACTGTATCTTTGGAGATACAACTATTGGAAATATCCGTAATCGCAATAATGTATGTGCCGGGTACGGTAACAGAGGGCGTTGAAAAAGCCTCATTGTTGGCATTAATGCCTGGTCCTGTCCACAAAATATTAAAGCCGGTTCCGGATGAAGAAGCACTTCCATTGAGCACTTCGCTCGTTTGGGCACAGGTTAGCAACCCGTCAGCACCAGCCGAAGCAGTTGGGTACACTGCATTGGTATTGACAACCATGAAATCTGACATGGTACAGCCATTGATGATGTTGGTGACTACAATGGTATAGGTGCCAGGTTGTCCAACGGTTGGAGTAGCCTCCGGTGCATTGGCTGGAGTAATACCAGGACCTGTCCATTGGTAGGTAAAGTCAGCACCGGCAGAAGATGCACCACCGACGGAAGTGAAGAGCGTGATACAGTCAATGATATTATCAGTCCCTGCGTTGGCCGTTGGCAATACCAAGTCGGAAGCAACCTGAACTTGATCTACTGAAGTGCAACTATTGTTGGTATTGGTAACGGTCAATTCGTACAAACCAGGTTGGTTGTTGACCACCGGATTTTGAAGATTTTCGTCCCCGGGAACGATTCCCGGTCCCGTCCAAGTATAGGAATAAATTGAACCAGTGCTGGAGGCGTTGCCATCGAGGGTGTCAATAGCGTTGTTGTAGCAATTTAGAATCAAATCAGAACCGGCATTGGCCGTCGGCGCTTGAACATCCAAGATAACAATGACAATGTCTGTATTGATACAATTGTTATTGGTGTTGGTAACAGTCAGGTTATACGTTCCCGGCACAGAAATTCCGGAAGGGCTTTGTATAGAAACATTGTTTCCCGAAATACCGGGACCAGACCAATTGTAGAAGATGCCTGCACCGGAAGAAGACCCGGATCCATTAAAATCAACTGCGTTGACTGCACAGTTCAGCACATGATCATCACCTCCATTGGCTACAGGAACACTGGCGTCTTGCGTTACCTCAGCCGAGTCCGTACTGGTACAGCCGTTTACCGGGTTTGTCACCTGAAGGGTGTACAATCCGGACTGTGTTACCGTCGGAGAAGGTTGATTTTCATTGTTTGAACCAATACCGGGGCCATTCCACAAGTACACAACGCCGCTTGGCGTTCCACTACCGGTCAAGGTGACACCATTTTGGCTAGTGCACGTGAGCAATAGATCACTACCCGCATCGGCAGAAGGCTGGGCAATATTGATATCCACCAGTACACCATCTGTAGAGGTACAGCCATTGGTCGTATTGGTCACCACCAAGGTGTAGGACCCCTGAACATCTACGACAGGGTTGTACTGATTTTGGTTTGTGGAATTGATGCCCGGACCGCTCCAGAATGGCGTAAACATCTGTCCACTGCTGGAGCCGGAACCAATCAGCGATACACTGGGCTGCCCACAGGTAATCGTGGAATCTGCACCGGCGCTTGCAACGGGAAGCACCTGGTTGGAAGCTACTTCCACAGTATCTGATTTGACACACCCATTGAGTTGGTTGGTAATCGTCAGTACATACGTACCTGCCTCATTGACCGAGGGGGTAATATTGGTTGACGTAAAGCCGTTGGGGCCAACCCAAGCAACACCCATGGGAGCCAACCCCACATTACCGGTACCTTGTATCGTCTGACTGGGTGCAAGGCAAGTCAGGGTCAAGTCAGGGCCAGCTGATAGTACCGGGATACTGGTATTTAAATTAACAATTGCAGAGGCGGTGTTGGTACAACCATTGACCTGATTCGTCACGGTAACCACGTATGTACCAGCAATTAACACATTGGGATCTTCTACACTTTGGTTGGCTGGGGTAATGCCGGGGCCTTCCCAATTCCAAACCGGATTGCCAATATTTGTCGCTCCGTCCAGTGTTACTGTGTTTTGTGCACACGTAAGATCACCTCCCAAAGCTGTTGCAAAAGGGGGTACGTTGTCAGCAATGACCGACACACTTGCGGAGGAAGTACAACTATTGGTAGGATTGGAGACCGTTAGAATATAAACACCCTGTTGATTGACAACCGGATTTTGTAGATTTTGATTGGCTGGCGTGATACCCGGGCCTGTCCACAGATAATTCACGCCATTGGTGGGCGAAGTGCCTTGGAGCGTGGCAGTGGTACTTACACAGTTTATATTGGATCCTGTAGCAGTTGCTCCGGGAGGCGTTGTATTTCCGGTGACCACCACTACCGCCGTGTCACGACACACGGTACCACCACCCGTCGAAGATACGACCAAGTGGTAAGTACCTGTCATGGTTACATTTTGATTGGGAATACCACCCAGTATATTCCAATTGGCATTTGTCCATTGGAACGAAGATCCTGGC
>JBIPOY010000380.1:0-3678 GCA_044378705.1 Saprospiraceae bacterium | reverse complement strand
AAGAAAAATTAAGTTTTACCAATTGAGGATCGCGCCTGCGCCAGGTATCTTGGGTAAAGAACGTTGATACCGTGTGCGATCCAGTTTTACGTGAGCGGAAAACATCCTGAATATTGAGGGTCAAACTTGCTTTCCTATTCCAAAAATCTTTGCGCAGTGACGCATCTACAAACCATACCGGTATGGAATAACCCTGGGCTGAACTGGTTGGGCCACCGCCCCAACCGCCACGTCCGCCGCCACCGCCGCCACCGGTATCAAAGGAAGTGCGACTTTGGTACGATGCATTGACTTGGAAGGTAATATTCTTTTTTAGTTTCAGACTGACATTCTCTTTGATAAACCAGGTAAATTGCTCAATATTTACCGCGTCGTTTTCGGTACCCGTCAGTTTCAACAGTGAATTATAACCATTTAGATTGCTGGTTAATTCCAACATTTTCCAAAAGGTGTTCTTAATCGTAATCTCCATACCATACGCTATGCTTGAATTGGCATTCTGAAAAGTTGAAACGCCTATAATACGCTGTAAATCAGCGTCA
Organism: Saprospiraceae bacterium; assembly: GCA_044378705.1. Lineage (GTDB taxonomy): Bacteria > Bacteroidota > Bacteroidia > Chitinophagales > Saprospiraceae > M3007. Next base: position 3,136 of record JBIPOY010000380.1, on the reverse strand, counting down.
TACTCCGAGTAAGCATACCGTGTGATCAAGTCTGTCGAGCGCTTGTAATACACCGACGTCAGAAGGTTGTGGTTTCGATTGAGTATGTTTTGGTAGGAAAGCTCAACCGAATTGGCAAATTCGGGCAAAAGTCCAGGGTTGCCTTTGGATAAGTTGAGAGAATCGGAGAAATCAGTGAACGGTATGAGTTGAAAAAAATTGGGCCTGTTTATCCTACGGGTATAACTCAACTGAAGATTGTCTTCTTCATTCAATTTATAGGTCAAAAAAGTGCTGGGGAAAAGGCTGATCGGGTAGGTATTGCTAAAGGTGGAGTCTCTGTCGAGTAAAGTACCCGAATATTTTGAACTTTCAGCGCGTAAACCCACTTGATACCCCCATTTGGCATACGACTGGCTGTAGGTACCGTATGCGGCATATACATAGTCGTCAAATTTGTAGCGGTCTGTAAATCCGGGAACATATTCGAAAATGCCTTTCAACTCGTCATACAGAAAATTAGCGTTGTCTGAATTGAAGCTACGAATAGCCGCACGGGCGCCCAGCTCAATTTTTTGACTTTTAGAGATGGGATTGACAAAATCCGTTTGGAGGGTATAAAACTGATTGCCTCCGGACCCTTCCTGACGTTCTTTTGATTCAGCGCCGGTACCTGTAAAGGCTGTTTCAAAGAGGCTTGTGTTGTCTGAAGACGACCGGTTGTAGTTGACGTCCGCAGTGAGTTCTTTGCCTTCTTTTGGAAACAAGTGCTTGTACAACAATTGGCTCCCCAAATTCCTGAAATTTCGATCCGCGTCTGTTATACGCGTTGAGACAACGGAATAGTAGGGTAGGGTATCGGAAAAGAAATCTTCAGATTTGTACAGTTTGTCTTGGTTGTTGAACGACCCGCCATGAAAATTACCACTCACGGTGAGTGTGTTGCGGTTATTGATAAACCAATCTACGCCGGCCCTACCCATGGCAAATAATCCATTGTTTTGGGGCGCATTGGTTTGCGTAACGGTAGAGGTGGGGAGATTCAGCTGATCGTAATTCAAACGATCCGTGCTACTGGTGCTAAGGTTGCGGCGTTGGTTGAAATTTACCCCTAGGAAAGCATTGAGCTTACCCTCCCGCGCATTGAGGTCGGTACTGACATTGACCCGTCCACGCATATCAACACCCGTGCGCAAGGAACCATTGTACCCAATGCGACGATCTTTTTTTAGAACAATATTTACGATTCCTGCGCCGCCACCCGAAGCGTCATATTTAGCAGATGGATTGGTGATAACCTCAACATTGTCAATGGCATCTGCCGGTATTTGATCCAACGTAAGGTTGGTTGGACGGCCATCTACAAAAATCTGAGGGGCTGCATTCCGCAGCGATAGATTACCATCAATATCAACATTCAACGTTGGAACATTCTTTAAGGCATCTTCAGCTGTTCCTCCCGCCGCAACATTGTCTTTGTCTAGCCGATATACTTTTTTGTCTAAGGCGAGCGACACCTGTGAGGCATCGCCCTGAATGGTTACTTCTTTCAGCAAACTTGTGGTAGCCGCAAGTTTGATATTTCCAAGGTCTTTGTCGAAAGCTGCGGCCGAAAAACCGCCCCCGGGCTTGCCACCGCCGTTGCCGCGTGTGCCGGGATCAACAAAAGCTACCTTCCGCTCCATGGATGCATACCCCAGATAATTGATAGTAAGGGTGAAATCTCCCCGGACAGGAAGGTTGTCAAGGCTGAAATCTCCGTTTTCAAGCGTAAGTTGCCCACCAACAATGGCTGTTACCATTTTACGCTGAAGGCTGTCCCATCGCATACCGGACAACTGAACCGAGGCATACCCAATGCCTTTTCCGGTGGCCTCATCCACCACTTTTCCGTAAAACCTGCCGGTGAAATTTTGCATTGCACCAACGGACGGACGCCCCCCCTGGGGAATCTGTGCCAACAATGGGTTCTGATACGTGCACAAACAGCAAAACAGCAGCAAAACAGCGTAAGAAAATCGAAGAATAAACGTCATGTAGAGTGGTTGAAAAGAAAAAAAAAGACTACTTTAGAGGGTCGCGTATAAGACAAAAATGAGCCTTGTTGGGCCCAATACGGTGCCGCCCAATCCATTACCATCAAACAAAGAACCGTCGAAACATCTGAATCTTTCTCAGAGTTTCGACGGTTCTAACAATTTAGAGCCAATACGACAGAAATTATCGTACAAAGTTTAACGATCTATTTCTTTCTACCCATTAATAGGTAAGCAACTGAGGTAGTCGCTTCTGAAAGAAAAAAAGTGCCTACTTTTCACCGGACAGCAGGCCACCTACGTTAGACTGTGATTAAAGTGATTTCGATGATTTGTTGGATGGCAAATATTTTTTTATTATAGTTGCAATCACACGTCATGCACATCCATGTTGTGTTGACTATATTTCCTTAATATTTAACAATTTTTTTCACGACAGAACCTGAAGCAGTCTGAATTTTGACCACATAAGCACCCGTTTTCAAAGCGGAAAGATCCAACGTATTCGATTGTTGCAGCTCCTTTTCCAGCATCAACTGCCCTGCTGTATTGTACAACAACAGGGATCCTTTCATTTCTCGCAACAGATCTACGTTCAGGATACCGGACACTTCTGTGGGAAAAACCTTTACATCCCGGGAAAGGAATGGTTCAACGGTTGGGGAGGTCTGTGTCAGTACAATGGGTTTCATGCTGACCAGTACGTTGTCGCCTGTTTTCTGCCCGTTGCTGTTGGAACAAAGCGAAACAAAGTAGAAAGTTGCCTCGTTGCCACTGCACGTAACCGGTGCGGTCCAGTTAAAGGTCCAAGAAGTCGTTCCTCCGCTCAAGTTTTTTGGCTGTGACTGGCGGGCATACTGCCTGCTACTAAAACTGGTAACATTGATGCCGGAGGCGGTCGAAATGGAACCACACTTTGTATGGATTGAATCGAGGCAGGTCAACTGAAACCCGGCACGCACCGCATTGCTGGTATTGTGCACCGTAATAGGGTAGGTCTGCCCAAAAATAGCGGTATCCGGAACACCCGTAAGGGTTACAGTACCGGTATAAACCCCTCCGGAATGACATCCTGATTGACCACAGGTTGTTTCTCCCGGAGCACCGGTGTTTCCGGCCGG